>JAJDNE010000084.1 GCA_022340825.1 Acidiferrobacterales bacterium
AGTTACCGGCTGCTCCTTGCCGGCAGCACCGATCAAATCAATGCATTTCGTTCGTGGCTTAAGCCCCGTCTGCCAATCAGCGCACAACTGCAAGGCGTGCGCGATTCGCGACCCGAGATGCGAGTGGCACTGGATCGCGCCGAGCAATTCCTGAGCCTCGCGGCACTGGTAAGCGTGGTGCTGGCAGGGGTTGCCGTCGCCATCTCAGGGCGGCGCTATGCCATGCGCCACCTTGATACCAGCGCGATACTTCGCTGCTTCGGCGCAAGTCAACGCACCATCGTCGGTCTCTACGCCGCGCAACTCGTGTTACTGGCAGTCGTCGGCAGCCTGGTCGGTGTACTCGTCGGTTTTCTTGCCCAGTGGGGGCTGTCATCGATACTGGTGGGGCTATTTGCCGACCAACTACCGCCGCCGACTGCAATGCCGGTGCTTACTGGCCTTGCCACTGGTTTGATCGTCTTGTTGGGGTTTGCCCTGCCACCGATCCTGCACCTGAAAGATGTTCCACCGGCACGAGTGTTACGGCGTGATGTCGGAAACCTGCCGGCAACCTCAAAAACGATTTATATCACCGCTGTTGTCGCCATGTTCGGGCTCATGCTCTGGCAAACAAAGGATCCTACGCTGACCCTGTATGTTTCGGGTGGCAGTCTCGCTACGCTGCTTGCGCTGGGACTGGTTGCCTGGCTATTGACCCTGGGCGTCGGACGCCTTCGTACCCGGGTTGGCGTTGCCTGGCGATTTGGTATTGCCAATATCTCCCGTCGGGCACGCAGCAGCATTGTTCAGCTAATCGCTTTCGGCCTCGGCATCATGGTGATGTTGCTGCTGGCGATCGTGCGCAATGATCTGATTAACCAGTGGCAGGACAGTCTACCTGCCAATGCACCGAACTATTTTTTAATCAATGTGCAGGCACCACAGGTAGACAAGCTCAGCCGCTTCTTTAAAGACAATGGCGTTCCCGCCCCCAGTCTCTACCCGATGACGCGTGCCCGCCTGACTGGTATCAACAACAAACCAATCGACCCTGAATCGTATGACGATGAGCGCGCCCGGCGACTCGTCACCCGCGAGCAAAACCTGTCGTCTGCAGCGTTGCCTCAGGCAGACAACCGTCTCCTCGCCGGCCGCTGGTGGAACGCCAACGAATTTGGACAACCCCTGATGTCGCTGGAAGAAGGCCTTGCCAACCGGCTCGGCATCAAGCTGGGTGACACGTTGCAGTTCAACATTGTCGGCGAACCGGTTTCTTTTACCGTTACCAGTTTGCGCAGCGTTGACTGGGACTCGTTCCAGGTTAATTTCTTTATGGTGGTGCCACCGGGCGTACTCGACGATTTCCCCGCCAATTACGTAACCAGTTTTCATCTACCACCAGGCAAGCCGGCACTGCTTGGCAACATGATTCAGCGCTTTCCAAACCTGACCGTGCTGGATATTACTGCGCTGATGGGCAAGGTTCGCAACATCATGGATCGCGTTACCCTGGCAGTTGAATTTGTATTCCTGTTTACCCTGGTCGCCGGACTACTGGTGCTGTGGGCAGCGATACAGTCGACCCAGGATGAACGGCTGTATGAGGGGGCCATCCTGCGTACGCTTGGTGCCAGTCGACGCCAGCTGCTACTCGGCGTTGCCGCCGAGTTTGTCACCCTGGGCTTACTGGCTGGCTTGTTGGCAGCATTCTCATCGAGCCTGATCGGTTATGTGCTGGCAGAGCAGATATTTCATCTGCCGTACAAACCGAATGTGGCGATCTGGTTTGCCGGTCTCATCGGTGGTGCGCTGGGCGTCGGCGTTACCGGCACCCTTGGCGCACGTTCGGTGATCACGCGTCCGCCGCTGTATACCCTGCGTCGAGCCTGACCGGCAGCCCGCGTTCCAGCGCAATCCCCGTGTTCGAGACCGCTGCCTGGTACGCAATTGCCTCGACACCAGCGTCGACTGCCTGGCGCAACAACTCACCATACTTCGGATCAATGTGATCGGCGGGGCTCACCGCTGCTGCGTCGTCCCGCTGCACAACAAAGAAAATCACAGCACGCGCACCGGCAGCGACAACCGCCATCAGCTCCCGCAAATGTTTTTGTGCACGGATGCTCTGTGCGTCAGGAAATAGAGCGACATTGTTCACTTTGAGGTTAGCACTAAGCGCCGTCACGTTTTTCACTTCGACGAAACAATCAGCCAGACCCGGTCGGGTGAGTAGCAAGTCGATCCGACTACTCTCGTTGCCATAGCGCACCTCTCGCTGAATGTGCTTGTAGCCCTGCAATTCCTGAACGACCGTATTCGCAATACCCTCCTGCACCAGTTGTGGTGGCAGCGCAGTATTAATTCCGACCATCGTACCGCCCATGGTTTCAACCAGCTCCCAGGTGTGAGCATATTTGCGCTTTGGATTGCTGGAGCAACTCAACCAGACGCGACTGCCAGGTTCTGCACATCCCAGCATGGCGCCGGTATTGGCGGTGTGCGCCGTTATAATCTTGCCGTCTTTCAACTCGATGTCGGCGAGAAAGCGCTTGTATCGACGTATCAATCGACCTTCAGTTAGTGCTTGATCAAAATCCATAAAATAGAAAGGCCCGCTTTGGCAGCGGGCCCCTGGAGTCCGGGCTAATGCGTATACTCAAATCAGAAGCGCAAATTGACGCCTACGTGTAAACCGTCATCGATGCTACTTTTCACCGAGGCATCGTTTTCCACCTCAAGCTTGTGAAGACCGATGAAAGCGCTGGCGGTTTCTACCACCTTGAATTCGGCACGAACGCCGTATTGTACTAGTCCCCTGCCCCCAAAAGTGACGATGTCCGGAGCGAAATAAAGGTAGCCGCCGAGACCGAATCTGGAAGAGCGCGGAAAATACGTTATCTGTCCACCGATGCTGGCCGCGACAATTGAGTCACCACCTACCGATGTGACAAACATCTTGGCACCCAGACCACCCTCCATCTTTGAATCTGCACCGTACTCCCGTCCGAGAACCAGCAAACCGATGTTGCCAGCCCAGTCACCGCTGGTGCTGTACAGGTAACCAAAGTTGATATCTGAACCACGGTAGTTGGTCAGGTAATCAACACTTACCGTATCGTTATTCAGGAAAATATCGAGGCCGTCAGCCCTGGCACTACTGGTGGCAACCAGTCCCAACAAGAAGAAGGTAACAAAAATGCGTCGCATGCGAGACTCCCGCGTTTAGCGTTGATTGGCTTGTTGGGCGGCAATGATCACATTCACCGGGGGTGAATTCAAGGCATCAGGTCTGGGCAAGTGCCACGATTATCTTGTTACGCGTGCTTTGACTGGCGAGCGCCAGCGCATCGTAGGTCCGTTTCATGATGGCCTCCGGCTGATCGCCGGGGGAATACAAGGTCAATGAACTGGTGAAGCTGGGCATGCGCAAACTCGTACCACCAACCTGGATCACTGTATCAGCAGCGCGCTTTTGTGCCTTTTCCAGTGCGCTGAGCGCACCTTCTTTCTGGGTGTTGGGAAACAGTATACCGAACTGGTGGTTGTTCAGCCTTGCGACAGCGTCGTAACCACGGAAACCGGTGAGGATTTGTTGCGCAAAGGTGCGCAACACCTCTTTGCCGGCTTCCTTACCTTTCAATTGCTGGAGTTCATCATAGTCATCCAGTATTACGAGCGCCAACGCCAGCGAAAATCCATAGCGTTTACTACGACCTATCTCCGCCGCCAGCTGCTTGTTGAATGCCTTGCTATTCTGCAGACCGGTCAAATCATCCACCAGGCTCTGGTCCCGGGCACGTCCAAGTTCGTCTTTTAACAGGTTACGATCGAGCTGGCTGATTTTCAGATAGTGATTGGTTGCGCCCAGGTCCTTATTCAGGGTTTCGTTTCCCTGCAACAGGTCTTCAAGCCCTCGAATTAGCAGTTGCTTGATATCCAGCACGTCGTCAGGTTGGTCGGCCAGTTTCAGTGCCTTCAGATTGGAACGCAACAAACTGGTGTAATTCTTATTGCGCGTCACGCTGTCGGCCAGTTTGCTGGCAAAGGTTTCGTGCAGGCGATCTACCCGCTCTCGACTGCTGTCATGGATGTCGTCTGAGGATGCCACTGCACTCGAAGGTTTGCTTGCAGATTTTTGTGCTGGCACTTTTGATGTTGGTTGCTCTGGTACCGGGGTGGTGATTTCGCCAACTATGATATCCGGCTCGGGTTCGTCTGATGGCAATTCCAGATTGAAGTCGGCGCCGAAGTCGACCGGTTCGGCTTCTTCTATTTCATCGACTTTCTCGAAAAAGTCTCTCGCTACTGCAGACTCGTCCGGCTCGCCTTCCAGTGCCTCAAGGGAGGAGATGTCCAGACTATCCTCTACATCGATATCTATTTCATGCCGTGAGCCAGAAGTTCCGGTTGCCGACTTGTCCTGTTTTGCCGATGATTCGATATCGCCCGCGTTTTTTGATTCACTGCTGTGTGCACGATGCTGTTTTGCCCCGGAGTCCTCCTGGTCTTCGACAAAACCAAAATCTATTTCGTCTTCCGATGAACCTTCTTCTTCGGACAAGTCCAGATCGAAAACCTCTTCGTCTTGTTCCTCGAACGTGAACGCCGGTTCATCCTCGGTCAGACCATCGTCCGCCATCGAGACAAATTCATCTTCCGCCGCATCGTTGGAGTCATTGGCTGCGACGTCCGGCACTGCTTGATCCGTCGCCTCACTGGTACTGAAGTCGACGCTATAGTCTGAATCATTATCACTGGACTCAACCGTTTCCTGAGCCTCGACCACGGAATCTCCGGCGGTGTCAGGGACAGCAGGCTTACTCGCGGTAGCGTCGTCCAAAATATGCGGAGCAAGCCGCTGCTGTAACAATCGCACTTTTACCCGGGTAACGGTGTCGCCATCGGGATTGGTGGCATAACGTTGAAGCAAGCCGTGAAGAAAATTGACAAAATCGCGCCCGGTATCACCCGTATAGTTACCACCCCGTTTTTGCAGGCCGCGGTCAATCATCCGATGTAAAAACAAACCATCGGGCGTTTTTTTCAGGCCCTCGAGCTGATTCTGGATCAGCTGAATAAGGTCGTTGTCTGCTGGTGTCGCCGACAAGAAGCACTCCTCTGTGCGGAGAATTATGACGTTATTGTTATAATTTAAGGCCGGTTTTTGGCATAAATCAATATAAAATAGTAACTTATAGGCGTTATTTCATGCAATTTTTCATGAAATTGCCGAAATTCCGGTAAAACTAGCGGGCAACGACGATTAATACGGAGTCCTTGATCCTTTCTGCATGACTCTGCAATGTGCCGCTTCCATGGGGCAGTTCCTCCAGCACCAGGTCCATGTCGCCGGACTGCTCCAGCAAGTCCAGCAAATAACTGCTCTTCATCGCGTAATTCACGTTTTGTGGCAAGTCCCCGGTCCATCGAAATACCTTAATAGCGCTTAATTTTGAGGTCACGATACCGACGACTTCGCCGTTCATATTGATTAATGGTCCGCCGCTGTTGCCGCTTTGCAATGCTACCGATACCTGGTACGTGCGCTTGTCATCCTGAAAACCGGATAGCGCGTTGATGATGCCGCTGGTGAGCTTGGGCTGACTACCCATGATATCGGGATGGGGATAACCGATGGTAAACACCTGGCTGCCAAGAGTCGCAGCATTTTCGGCGATGGCGAGGGCTGGCGGCAGCGCACTGACATCTCCCACGCGCAGCAGGGCGATATCATTCTCCTTGTCGACCTCGAGAATCGTTGCCGACACCTGTTGCTTGTCGGTACGAAAGAGCGAGATGTCCTGATGACCGGCGATAACATGATAGTTGGTCACTACCAGTCCTTCAGCAATGGGCCAACCGGTTCCCATACTGTAGTTACCTTCGACTGGTGTTTCGGGTTGTGCAGCCCCCTGACCCGGTTTTGCGTAAGAATCCGGTGTGCTTCGTTCCTTGGCAACGATATTGCCATAGACGCCGTTTCGGCATTGCCCCATCACGAGGTTACCAATTTGACCGACGGCAGTGCCCCGATCGAACTGGTAGCCATAAACATAGTAGACAAGCGGTTGCAGTACAGTTTGCGGATCGACCAGGTACTGCTCGATCTGGTACTCCTGCGCCTTCGCCCAGCTGATTGCGCTGGAGAGTGGAGCGCCCCGACGCATCTGTGTCGCGATCGAGATCGATAGCTTGCGCAATGCAAGACAGTAGTCGCGATTGATTTCTTCTGCGGAACTGATGGTGGGTGCCAGCAAGGCGCTTATCACCAAGACAAAAAATATTATTATTCTCACTGCTCCTCCCTGACAGCAATGATTCCGTTTGTATTGTTATGGACGGACCATCTTTCTTTTTATTCCACCGGCAAGGCAGCGGATTAGTCCTTGAGCGCGGCGGTCTTCTATTACTTATGGTAAGGCGCGCTTAACTCATGCACCGCGTTGACCAGTGCCGCGGCATGTTCCGGATCTACGTCCGGATGTATCCCGTGCCCCAGATTAAACACCATGCCCTCGCCCTTGCCAAAGCTCTCCAGAATGGTCGCCACTTCCTGGCGAATACGCTCCGGTGATGCATACAGCATGCAAGGATCCATGTTTCCCTGCAGGGCCACACGATCCCCAACACGGGTGCGCGCGTCACCCATGTCTATTGTCCAGTCGATACCCAGGGCATCGCACCCGGTATTGGCCATGTCTTCCAACCACAGACCGCCATTTTTAGTAAACAGGATTACCGGCACCTTTCGGCCATCGGCTTCCCGCGTCAGGCCATCAACGATCTGCTGCATGTAGCGTAAGGAAAACTCGCGGTAGTCGCGCGGCGTCAGTGCGCCACCCCAGGTGTCGAATACCATAACCGCCTGCGCCCCTGCCGCGACCTGGGCATTGAGGTAGTCAGTGGTGGTTTCGGTCACTTTGCCCAGCAACTGGTGCAGCAACGCCGGCTGATCGAACATCATTCGTTTAATGATGGAGAAGCCTTTGCTACTACCGCCTTCGACCATGTAGGTCGCAACAGTCCAGGGACTACCGGCAAAACCGATCAGGGGCACGCGGCCATCGAGCTCGCGCCGAATTAGCCGCACTGCATCCATGACATAACCCAGCTCCTGCTCCGGATCAGGCGACCTGAGACTGCTTATGTCGTTTGCCGAGCGAACGGGTCGTTCGAAGCGCGGACCCTCGCCGGTTTCAAAATACAGGCCCAGCCCCATGGCGTCGGGTACGGTCAGGATATCTGAAAAAAGAATGGCAGCATCTAGCGGAAAACGATCAAGTGGCTGCAGCGTTACTTCGCAGGCAAGCTCCGGATTCCCGCACAGGGACATGAAGTCACCGGCCCTGCCACGTGTCTCGCGATACTCGGGTAGATAGCGGCCGGCCTGGCGCATCATCCACACGGGGGTAACATCTACCGGCTCTCGCAAAAGGGCGCGCAGAAACCGGTCGTTTTTTAATGCAGTCATTTGCCAGCTATTTGTTGTAATGGGCAGTACGAGCGCTGAATCAGCTCAGCGCTCAGACTTCCAGATAATCGAGTATGCCTTCAGCGGCTTCGCGTCCTTCCCAGATGGCGGTCACCACCAGATCGGACCCGCGCACCATGTCACCACCAGCAAAGATTTTGGCGTTGGTTGTCTGGTATTTGTGGTCCTGCTCCGCCGGTGCCTTTACCCGGCCGCGCTCGTCAACCTCGACCTTTGCCCCGGCAAACCAGTCGGCCGGGCTTGGTTGAAAACCAAAAGCGACAATCACGCTATCGGCAGCAATGACTTCCTCGCTACCGGGGATCGGCTCGGGGCGGCGACGGCCGCGCTCGTCAGGCTCGCCCAGTTCTGTCGTCACTACCTTGATGCCCTCGACCTTGCCATTACCAACGATCTCTATCGGCTGACGATTGAACTTGAACTGCACGCCTTCTTCTTTGGCATTCGCCACTTCGCGCTTCGAGCCGGGCATGTTGGCTTCGTCCCGACGATAGGCGCAGACCACGCTCTCCGCGCCTTGACGAATAGAGGTACGGTTACAGTCCATGGCGGTATCGCCGCCACCCAGCACCACGACGCGCTTTCCTTGCATGCTGAGATATTCCGCCGGATCTTTCTCGTAGCCATGGCAATGGTTGACGTTGGAAATCAGAAAGTCGAGTGCCGGATAGACACCCGGCAGGTCTTCACCTGGTATCCCTGCCTTCATATAGTTATATGTGCCCATACCGAGAAAAACGGCATCGTATTCATTCAGCAGATCATCGAACGAGATATCTTTTCCAACTTCTGTATTCAGGCGAAACTCGATGCCCATCTCCTCGAAGATTTCGCGTCGGCGCTTCACTACTTCTTTTTCAAGCTTGAACTCGGGAATACCAAAGGTCAGTAATCCACCAATTTCAGGATAGCGGTCGAACACCACGGCCTTGACACCGTTGCGCGCAAGAATGTCGGCGCAACTTAGGCCAGCCGGCCCGGCGCCAACCACGGCAACTTTCTTGCCGGTATCCTGAACCTGTGACAAATCCGGTCGCCACCCCTGATCGAAGGCGCTGTCTGAAATATATTTTTCAATTGAGCCGATAGTTACAGCGCCGAAACCGTCGTTTAACGTGCATGCGCCCTCGCATAGCCGGTCCTGCGGACAGACGCGCCCGGTAATTTCCGGCAGGCTGTTGGTTCGGTGCGACAACTCGGCTGCCTCGGCAAGATTGCCTTCGGTTACCAGTTTCAACCAGTTGGGAATATAGTTGTGGACCGGGCACTTCCACTCGCAGTACGGAATGCCACAATGCAGACAACGGTCTGCCTGCTCGCCGGCACGCGCCGAATTGAATTCGCCGTATATCTCGCGATATTCCTTGATACGAACTTGCGCCGGCTTCTTTTCCGGATCATGTCGCTCGACCTGAATAAACTGAAAATTATTTCCCATGATGCTGCCTGTAATACCGCTTTGATCTCGCAACGACTGCTAGGCAGCGCGTCGGCGAAGATCTTCCAGTAGAGATTCGAGTTCGGCAGCTTTAGGTTTCACCAACCAGAACTTGCCGACACAATCCGCGTAGTTTTCGAGAATATATTTGCCGCGCTCACTTCCGGTTTCGGCAACAAATTCCTCGATCGTGGCACGCAAGTGATTCCGATGTGCCTCCATATGCTCGGGACCAACGCGCTCGATATCGACGTCCTGGTTGATGCAATCGACAAAACTGTTGTCTTCATCATAGACGTAAGCGAAACCGCCGGTCATTGCGGCGCCGAAGTTGATACCGGTCTTGCCGAGCACGGTAATGTGACCGCCAGTCATGTACTCACAACCGTGGTCACCGACACCTTCCACCACGGCAGTGCACCCGGAGTTGCGCACACCAAAACGCTCGCCAGCCAGGCCCGCGGCGAATAGCTTGCCGCCGGTGGCGCCGTACAGACAGGTATTGCCAATGATCGTGGTCTCGTGACTCTTGAACTGGCTACCCTTCGGCGGATAAATCACCAGCTTGCCGCCCGCCATACCCTTGCCGACGTAATCGTTGGCGTCACCTTCGAGATACATATTGAGGCCGCCAGCGTTCCAGACACCAAAACTCTGTCCGGCTGTACCGCTAAGACGCAGGGTAATCGGCATCTTTTCCATGCCCAGGTTGCCATGGCGAACGGCGATCTCGCCGGACAAACGTGCGCCAATCGAACGGTTAATGTTGCGGACGCTATAGGAGAACTCGCCGCCGCTCTTCGCTTCAATAGCAGAGATGGTGTCTTTAACCATCTGCTCAGCCAGTTCGCCCTTGTCGAAGGGCGCGTTGGAGGCTGCCGTACAATAGCGCGGCTTGTCTTTCGCGACACCGCCATCACTGATGATGGCTGATAGATCAAGAGATTGTTGTTTGACCGTATTGCCCTGAATCGTTTCCAGCAGATCGGTACGTCCAATGGCGTCACGCAGACTCTTCAGGCCCAGCTGCGCAAGTAACTCGCGCACCTCTTCAGCGATAAAGCGGAAGTAATTCATCACCCATTCAACTTCACCCCGGTAATGGTCCATGCGCAGCACCTTGTCCTGCGTGGCAACACCGGTGGCACAGTTATTCAGATGACAGATACGCAGGTACTTGCAACCCATGGCAATCATCGGGCCGGTACCAAAACCAAAACTCTCGGCGCCAAGGATCGCTGCCTTGATCACATCCAGTCCGGTTTTCAGGCCGCCATCTGTTTGCAGGCGCACCTTGTCGCGCAGATTATTGGCGCGCAGTATCTGGTGTGTCTCGGTCAAACCCAACTCCCACGGGCTGCCGGCATACTTGACCGACGTCAATGGTGATGCACCAGTGCCGCCGTCGTAGCCGGAAATGGTAATCAGGTCTGCATAGGCCTTGGCCACACCGGCAGCGATGGTGCCGACACCTGCTTCTGCTACCAGTTTGACCGACACCAGTCCGTCAGGATTGACCTGCTTCAGGTCATAGATCAGCTGTGCCAGATCCTCGATCGAATAGATGTCGTGATGTGGCGGCGGTGAAATCAGCGACACGCCCGGCTTGCAATAGCGCAGCTCGGCAATGAGCTCGTTGACCTTGTGACCGGGCAGCTGACCGCCTTCACCAGGCTTGGCGCCTTGGGCGATCTTGATTTGCATTACCTCGGCCGAGCGCAGATAAGCTGGCGTTACACCAAAACGCCCTGATGCCACCTGTTTAATCTTGGAGCGACGGTCGGTGCCATAGCGCTCCGGATCTTCGCCGCCTTCACCCGAGTTGGAGCGCGCACCCAGTCGATTCATCGCTGCTGCCAGTGTCTGGTGGGCCTCGGGTGACAACGCGCCGAGACTCATCGCCGCGGAATCGAAGCGCCTGACGATTTCCTCCATTGGCTCGACGTCTTCGACAGGAATCGCCGCAATATCATCGCGCAGCCTCAGCAGATCACGCAGGGCAATCGGCTTACGCTGGTTAACCAATGCGGAATATTCCTTCCACTTGCTGAAGTCAGCCGATCTTACTGCCGCCTGCATGGTACCGACCACGTCCGGATTGTATGCGTGCTCTTCACCGCCATGGACAAACTTAAGCAGTCCGCCCTGATCGATGCCCTTGCGCTTGTTCCACGCGACCTTGCACAACAATTTCTGGTCCTGATCGAAGTGCTCGAACCGGATACCGCCAACACGATTGGTGGTGCCGATAAAACAGAGATCCACCACGCCCTGATCGAGGCCTACTGATTCGAACAACTGGGCGCCGCGATAGCTGGCAATGGTGGAAATGCCCATTTTCGACGTGATCTTGTACAGGCCCTTGTTGATGCCCTTGCGAAAATTATGTTCCAGCTTTTCTGGCACCATATCCCGGATCTCGCCAGTCCGAAGAAGATCATTCAGGCACTCATAGGCAAGATAAGGATAGACGCAGGTTGCACCATAGCCGATGAGTACAGCGAAGTGATGTGGATCTCGCGCCGTCGCAGTCTCGACAATAATATTGGCATCACACCGCAATCCGGCGTTTACAAGGTGATGGTGTACCGCACCGGTCGCAAACAGTGCATGAACCGGTTGCTTATCGCGATCGATATCACGATCACTCAGTACCAGCACAACCTTTCCGCTTCTGACCGCGCTTTCTGCCTTGTCGGCAATATCGACAATAGCCTTGTCCAACGGGACGTCAGCAGGATAATTCAGTGAAATTACCTCAGTGGCATAGTCCGGATCGGAATCGCCCAGGTCCAGGAGTTGCTCGAACTTGCTATAGGACAACACCGGTGAATCCACCAGCAGCCGATCAGCATGTGCCGGTGTCTCTTCAAACATATTGCGTTCGCGACCGAGGCAGGTTTCGAGCGACATTACGATTTGCTCACGCATTGGATCGATTGGCGGGTTGGTCACCTGAGCGAACTGCTGGCGGAAGTTGTCAAATGGAGAACGCACTCGCGACGACAACACCGGGAACGGTGTATCGTCACCCATGGAGCCGACGGCTTCCTGGCCGTCCTCACCCAGTACACGTAAAATCTGGTCGCGCTCCTCGAACGTGACATGGAACATCTTCTGGAACACATCCAGTTCGTCGCTATCCATGCGCTCAGTAATACTGGCTTCTTCCAGATGCGACTTTAACCGTCGTGAGCGCTCCTTCATCCATTGTTTGTATGGATTTGCGCTCTTCAGCATATTGTCGATATCGTTCGGTAACAGCAGCTTGCCGGTTTCGGTATCGGCAGCGATCATCTGGCCCGGCTTGAGCCGGCCTTTCATGATTACGTCCTCAGGGGCATATCCATAAACACCGATTTCAGACGCGAGCGTAATATGACGGTCTTTGGTAACGACCCAGCGTGCCGGGCGCAGCCCGTTACGATCCATACTACAGGCGGCGTAACGACCGTCGGTCAGCACGATGCCGGCAGGCCCATCCCAGGGCTCCATGTGCATGGAATTGTATTCATAGAACGCGCGCAGGTCCGGATCCATGGTTTCCACGTTCTGCCAGGCCGGCGGAATCAAAAGACGCATGGCACGAAACATATCCATGCCACCGGCGAGCAATGCCTCCAGCATGTTGTCGAGGCTGGAGGAGTCCGACCCCTCCATATTGACCAACGGCCGAATGTCGTCCATCTCAGGAATCAGTGGCGTTTCAAACTTGTGACCACGGGCAACTGACCAGTTGCGATTGCCCTGAACAGTATTAATCTCCCCATTGTGGGCGAGGAAACGGAACGGTTGTGCCAGGCGCCATTGCGGCCACGTATTGGTAGAGAAGCGCTGATGGAATACCGCCAACGACGACTCGATGCCATCCTGTTTAAGGTCCTGATAGAACACCGGCAGGTTGGCCGGCATTACCAGGCCTTTGTAGGAAATGACGCGGGACGACAAGCTGGCTATATAATAAGTATCGTCTTCCGGCTCGAGTGCCTTCTCTGATCGACGCCGGGCGATATACAAGCTGCGCTCGAAACCGGCTTCATCCATACCTTTGGCCGGATTGATAAACACCTGTTCGATTACGGGTAGCGTCTTCAGCGCCTCCTCACCACAGGCAGAAGGATCTACCGGCACCTTGCGCCAGCCTGCAACCTCAAGACCCTGGCGCGTCAGTTCTTCGGCCAGTGACGCACGCGCCTTGTCAGCCTTGGCAGTATCCTGGTTCAGGAACACCATGCCCACTGCGTAGGTGTCAGCCAGCGCAATATTTTCCGCCAGCGCAACTTTCCTGAGAAAAGCGTCCGGCTTCCTGAGCAACAGCCCGCAGCCATCGCCGGTCTTGCCGTCAGCGGCAATCGCGCCACGATGGGTAAGACAGGCAAGGGAATTGATCGCCGTCTGGATCAACCAGTGACTCGGCTTGCCGTCCATCTGGGCTATCAAACCGAAGCCGCAGCTGTCTTTCTCGAACGACGGCTGGTAGAGCCCACCCAATTTATGATTTTTATTGCTCACGCTTTACTTCCGCTCACTACTGATGGCGCCATCAGCGCCGTGCTAATCACCTAAAAAATCGGGGAGGAAAGGCAATGTCTTTTCTCCCCGGTGCAAAGGGCGGAAAAGTATACCGGCGCGGCTATAGGGGTTCAATTGGGCATTTGTGCGGGAAATAAGGGGTAAAACAGTGAAATTCCCTCTTCCAGGGCCAGGATGGCAGGTTAAACCGGGGTTTCCGGAGTAAACAGGCGACGATGCTCGGCAATGGCATAGCGGTCTGTCATCCCGGCGATATAGTCGGCAATGATCCGTGCACGGCATGTTTCCGGTTCGTCTGCGGCTTCCTTGCAAGCCTCGATCTTCTCCTGGTACTGGGGCGGCAATAACCTGACATCACCCATAAAAGTTTCGAACAATTGCTGGATGATCAGTGCAGATTTTCGACTCATGCGCCGGACGCGATAGTGGTTGTAGAGACTGCTCCGGAGAAAGCGCTTGAGCTCCAGTGCCTGCGACCTAAGCTCTTCACTGTAGCCGATCACCGGTTGAGCAGCGGCTCGCACCGAATCGGCCGTGGTGACACCTGCCTCGGCAAGCAGTCGTTGGCTGTTTTCCACCAGATCCACCACCATGCGGTTAATCATGCGCCGGATAATTTCGTGAATCCGGCGACGCGGCACCAGGTCCGGATAAAGCTTTTGCACTTCATCATACTGTTCTGCAAATAGCTGAATCTCGCGCAACTGGTCCAGCTCAATCAGGCCATAGCGCAGACCATCATCGACATCGTGATTGTTATAGGCAATTTCATCAGCGAGATTCACCAGCTGCGCTTCGGCGCCGGGCTGGGTTTTATTGATAAACCTTGAGGCTACGTCTCCGATTTCGCGTGCCATTTTGGTTGAGCAATGTTTGAGTATCCCTTCTCGCGCCTCGAACGTCAGATTGAGCCCGGGAAACTCGGCATAACGCTCCTCCAGCTCGTCCACCACACGCAACGACTGCAGGTTGTGTTCAAACCCGCCGTAATCCTTCATACAGGCATTCAGCGCATCCTGGCCAGTATGACCGAACGGTGTATGACCAAGATCATGGGCCAGTGCAATCGCTTCAGTAAGATCTTCGTTTAGCCTGAGCGAGCGTGCGACCGAACGCGCGATTTGCGCCACTTCGATGGAATGGGTAAGACGGGTGCGAAACAGGTCGCCTTCATGGTTCACAAAAACCTGGGTCTTGTATTCCAGCCGCCGAAATGCAGCGCTGTGGACGATACGATCACGATCGCGTTGATACTCGCTACGATAGCTTGGTGAGGATTCCTGGTAGCGACGCCCGCGGCTCTGGTCGTCACTGGCGGCATACGAGGCAAGACTCACGCAAGACTCCGGTCAGGTGTTTTTACGTCGGCGCCGCGACAAGCCGCGAGCGTTTCACGCAATTTGGTCTCATCAAAATTATCGCTGATGAAGGCATCGCCAAGCGCATGCAACAGAACCAGCCGCAATTTGCCTGCCATCACTTTTTTATCGACTGACATGAGTTCGGTGAAACGTTCCACCGTGATCGCTTCCGGTGCCCGCACCGGCAATCTTGCTGCTGCCAGCACCAGTTGCACCCGATCCACATCCTCCCGATCAATCCAGCCCATGCGCCAGGACAGGTCTGCCGCCATGGCCATGCCGGCGGCTACGCCCTCGCCATGGAGCCAGTTGCCGTAACCCATGCCGGTTTCAATTGCATGACCAAAGGTATGGCCAAGATTCAACAGTGCCCGTTGGCCAGCTTCACGTTCATCTGCTGCCACCACCTCGGCTTTGTGCTGGCAACTGCGGAAAATCGCCGTGGTCAGTGCCTCGGGGTCGCGTGCCAGCAATTTCCCCATATTGGTTTCGAGCCATTGCAGAAACTCGACATCGCGAATCAGGCCGTACTTGATCACTTCTGCCAGACCGGCGGATAGCTCCTCATCGGGCAGTGATTTAAGCGTGTCGGAATCGATGATGACGCATTCTGGCTGGTAAAAGGCGCCGATCATGTTCTTTCCGAGCGGATGATTGATACCCGTCTTGCCGCCCACGGAAGAATCAACCTGAGCCAGCAGGGTTGTGGGAATCTGGATAAATGGGACGCCTCGCTGATAACAGGCGGCCGCAAATCCGGTCATGTCGCCAATGACCCCACCACCGAGTGCAATCAATGTGACCTGACGATCACAACGCTCCTCCAGTAGCCGGTCAAAAATACGGTTGAGCCACTCCCAGGATTTGTATTGCTCACCGTCCGGTAGCACGATGCTTATTGGGTCGTATGCGGCAGCAATCTTTGTTACCTGATCGAGGTAAAGGGGCGCCACTGTCTCATTGGTGACAATCGCGACGCGCGTACCTTTGATGTGGCGCGTTAACAGTTCGGGCTGTGCCAGCAGGGCGCTACCAATATAAATCGGATAGCTGCGTTCGCCGAGATCTAGTTCAAGCGTTTTCATGATTCAATGACTCTATCTTATCTGCGATTTCTTTTGCCACAGATCGCGCCGGTCGTTTATCGGTTTCAATTATCAGGGTGGCCACGTCGCGGTAGAGCGGATCGCGAGTCTGCATGATCTCTTCCAGCTTCGCTCGACGATCGCCATCATTCAGTAAAGGTCTATTGCGATCGCGCCGGGTCCGTTGATACAGAATATCGATACTGGCATGCAGATACACGACCAGCCCCTTGTTCTTCAGAATTTCCCGGTTTTCATCAGACAAAACGATTCCGCCGCCGGTGGCGATGACCGCTCCTTTATCAGATGCCAGTTCCTGCAACATGGCAGACTCACGAGTACGGAAACCGCTCTCGCCTTCGATCTCGAAAATAAGCGGTATCGAGGCACCGGTGCGCTTCTCGATCTCGTGATCAGAGTCCTTGAACTGCTTGTCCAGGAGCTCGGCCAGGTACCGGCCGATGGTGGACTTGCCGGCACCCATGGGGCCAACCAGAAATATATTTTGCGGGATATCCATGGCCGGCAAGATATGCCAGCTACCGTAAGAGAAAGCAAGTCCGGGCGCCTGAACGACGCCCGGATCACTTCAATCCTATTTCAGACCGACTTTGTCGGAGAGAATTCTCGGGGTAAGAAAGATCAACAGCTCAGTTTT
>JAJDNE010000100.1 GCA_022340825.1 Acidiferrobacterales bacterium
CCTCCATCAACTGTCGATCATATAGAGTTGTACTTATGACTGTATCGACAGGAAGGGTTAATGGAAAGGAGTCACCTTGTTTCCTTACAAAGGTAATGCTGAAGACAGTATCTTTGTCTCTCCAATATATCCATGATAGCCCGTTAGGCCAATCATCTGTTTTCCATATTTTCCCGTATATATTTTTAAGTTCCTGGACTACTTCAGTCCTTTTCGTCTTATCGGGCTGGTATTCAATTCTGTATACAACCCCTTTATAGAAGTCGCACTTAATCCATTTTTCGTGCTCGTGTTTCTTTTTGTATAGGTGTGGAGGAAATATTCCTAGATTCTTTTCAATAGAAATCTCGGCAATCTTCTCAGTGTCCATACAGTGATGACAGTACTCGGGAACAACGCCAGTTATTTTGGAAAATTCCTTCTCGGGCGTGCGAAGTACTAGAAAACCTATGGAACGAGGCAGTAATTGCTTTGGAACCGACTCCGCAGCTGCATCGGCAAGCAGTAGTGAGAGACTCATCGTTACTGCAATAAAGCTGTTAGTGAATGCATTTATAATTATCATTCGCCTATCTGCAGAGATGTCTGCTATGGGTCGTTAGCGGACGTTCATGAAATTTTATGCGATTTCAATCAATAGTGTCCGCTTTCAAATCAAAAGCAGACATTTCGTTTAATCGGGTCTTCTATAAACCTTCAAAGAAATCAACCACGCCGGTTTCGAGAGAGTATTCCGCGCCAACGATAGCAAGATCGCCAGATTGCACCAACTGCTCCAGCATTTGCGATCCATGCCTCAACTGGTTTGTCGATGCGCGAATATTGGCGCGAATAGCTGTTTCCAGTAGCAGATCGGGGTTTTTGCGAAGGTCAGTCTCGAACAGCGGCTCAACCGTGGGTCGAATCCGGTTCACGATTGACAGCAAATTGGATGACCGCGCTTCCGAGGGTCGCTCCAGGTCGCTTAGCGTCGCGATGACAGCACCGCACATGGAGTGACCCATCACGACGACGAGCGGTGTACCGTATTGTTCTACCGCAAACTCGACACTGCCGATTTGCGAGGGTGCGACGATGTTGCCTGCAACCCGGATGACAAACAGATCACCCAGGCCCTGGTCAAATACGATCTCTGCTGGCACACGCGAATCGGAGCAGCCCATGATAATCGCGAACGGGGATTGACGCTTAACCAAATCAGCGCTTTTTATTTGCTTGATCGGTGTCTCATCACTCCTGATACCGGCGACGAAACGTTTGTTGCCTTCTTGCAGTCTTTTTAATGCTTCGCTAGCGTTTATCATAGTTATCCTGGCTAAATAGACTTTATCTAAACTGAAATGACTGCAGCAAACAGTGTTTTCAGTTGCGATTCAGAAATCTTATTTTTGATGTTTTTTATAGTATTCCACTAGCCCGGCAGTTGAGCCGTCAATATCGCCAGGGGTCTCGTGGGTCATGGCGGCATAGACATCTTCACTGAGAACCTTGCCCAACTCCACTCCCCATTGGTCGAACGCGTTGATATCCCAGATTACGCTCTCCGTATAGACCTTGTGCTCATATAGCGCGATCAGCGCACCCAGTGTTTCCGGTGTAACTTTTTCCATGGTCAGCGTGTTGGTGGGTTTGTTGCCCGGCACAACGCGATGCGGGGCGAGCCTGGTAATGTCTTCCTCGCTCTTGCCCTGGCCACGCATTTCTTTCTGGATATCCTCCAGGCTACGACCTTTCATCAATGCCCGTGTCTGGCTTAGGCAATTGGCGAACAGGTAGTCGTGCTGGGCACCAATCGGGTGGTGCGAGTTCACCGGCACGATGAAATCTATCGGGAAGCAGTGGGTGCCCTGATGCAATAGCTGGTGAAACGAGTGCTGCGTATTGCTGCCGGCTTCACCGAATATCGCACCCTTGGTCATGCAGGCCACCGGTTTGCCGTCGCGGGTTACGCTCTTGCCGTTACTCTCCATCTCCAGTTGTTGCAGGTAGGAGGGAAATTTATTCAGGTTGTAGTCATAAGGAATGATGATCTGCGTTTCAGTCTTGAAAAAATTGGTATACCAGACTGAAAGCAGGCCCAGTAACACTGGCATGTTTTCGCGAAACGGCGCGCTGCGAAAATGCTGATCCATCAGGTGGCCACCACGACGCATGGCGTTGAAATTGTCCATGCCTACCTTGATGGCGATGGGCAGGCCGATAGCAGACCATAGGGAGTAGCGTCCACCGACCCAGTCCCACATCGGGAAGATGTTTTCTTCAGCGATACCAAAGCCGGTCGCGGCCTTGATGTTAGTCGACACCGCGACAAAATGCTTGCCAATGTCTTCCTGCTTAATCCCGTTGGCTTTGCACCATTCACGTGCCGACTCCGCGTTCATCCGGGTTTCGATGGTCGAGAACGATTTTGACGAGACGATGAACAGGGTGGTATATGGGTCCAGTACTTCCAGTTGCTCAGACAACTGTTCCGGATCAATGTTGGAGACAAAGTGCACACCGACCTTTTTCTGGTCGTATGGTGTCAGGGCAGTCGATGCCATCACCGGGCCAAGATCCGATCCACCGATTCCAATGTTAACGACATCGGTGATGGGGTTACCGCTGGCGCCGAGCCAATCGCCATTGTGGAGCTGGGAAACGAAATTGCCCATGCGACTAAACGTCTCGTTAACGATTTTTCTGGTTGCTGCGTCCAGCCCGTCGCCGTCACCACGCAGTGCCGTATGTAAGGCAGGGCGGTCTTCGGTGTTGTTGACCTTTTTACCTGTTAGCAGATCTTCAATACGACTGGCAAGATCGCAGGATTCTGCCAAGTGATTCAACAGTTCCAGCGTTTCCTCGGTGATGAAGTTCTTTGAATAATCCAGCATGAGGCCAGCCGCTTCGAGTGAGTACTTCTCGAATCTCTCCGGGTCGTCTTCAAACAGCTTCTCAATACGAAGTGCAGCAATACCGGTCTGGTGTTTTTCGAGAGCCTGCCAGATTTCCTTATCCATCAAACTGCCTGCTATGAATTGGCTTTGTAAATATTCTGGTACACGTAGTTGGTGGCTTCGATAAAACCATCCACGTGTCCGCAGTCAAAACGCTTGCCCTTGAATTTGTATGCAATGACCTTGCCTTGCTGTGCCTGGGTCATGATCGCGTCAGTCAACTGTATCTCTCCACCCTTTCCCGGCGGCGTATTGCGCAGTATGTCGAAGATATCCGGTGTCAGGATGTATCGACCGATGACGGCGAGGTTGCTCGGTGCGTCTTCCGCCTTGGGTTTTTCGACCATGGTTTCGACCCGATAGACGTCGTCACGGATTCGCTCGCCCTTGATGACACCGTATTTATGAATTTCCTCCGTTGGCACTTCCTGGATAGCGACAATCGAGCACTGGAACTCCTCAAACAGTTTTACCATCTGGCTCATTACGCTCTCGCCATCCGTGAGGCAGAGGTCATCGGCGAGAATGACACCGAAAGGCTGATTACCAACCAGGGTCTCACCGGTAAGGATGGCATCGCCCAGCCCTTTCATCTGGCGCTGGCGCGTGTAGGAGAACGTGCACTTTTCAATCAGTTCCCGGGTCTCTTTCAGGTAGGCCTCTTTGCCGGACCCGGAAATCTCGGTTTCGAGTTCATAGCTGAAATCAAAGTGATCCGGGATGGCGCGTTTGCCGCGACCGGTAACAAAAGCCATGTTGGTCATTCCCGCAGAGACGGCTTCTTCGACCCCATACTGAATCAGCGGCTTGTTGACGATCGGCAGCATTTCCTTGGGCATAGATTTGGTTGCCGGCAGGAATCGCGTACCGTAACCGGCGACTGGGTAAAGACATTTGCTAATCATCCGTTGATTACCGTGGTTGACTTCGTTGGCAGTTTCGACGAGTCATGTGCAGGAGAATTGCACATATCATGCCACGGGTTTGTGGCCACAAATCGAATGGAAAATGTATACATATTAAAAGCGTTTTTTATTGTCTTGGTTTCGTTAGTATCATGCAGACCGTTGCATTTTAGATCAAATTTGGCAAATGCTGCACCATGTTCGTGCACCTGCAGTTCAACGAGCGGATCAGCGACCAATGCGGTGAGGGGGTAATTGCGAGTTTACCCGGAATACTTGCTTGCCAGTTTGTTTGCGTTTTCCGCAGTCAGGGGCTGTATCCCGTTGATCTGGGGCAATAAATTATTGGCTGTCAATCGCGTAAAATGCACAAAGGGGCTCAGGCGTAAGAAACGCGTACCTCTGTATATCTAGGCTACCAGGGAATTAGTAAATGAAGTTGAAGGACATTCGGCGTTCGATATGGCTTTGGTCAGCAGCGGGGGCAATCAGTCTCGGCCTGGTTGCGCTTGGCATCTATGCCCTGACAAAAAACCGGGCTGACTATGTATCGCCAAAATACGGGCCCATTGTCGAGGCCATCTACGGCCTGGGTAAGGTCAAGACCGACAATGTTTTTGAGGTAAAGCTCGGTGTCATCAAGACATTACAAAAGCTTTACGTAAGGGAAGGGCAGGTTGTGAAGAAAGGTGACCCGCTCGTGCGTTTCGAGAGCGACCTTCTGTTTCGGGCACCGTTTAGCGGCACCATTACCAATGTTGCATTCCACGAAGATCAATACGTATTTCCACAGCAAACGGTGGTCCGCCTGGAAGATCTGTCGACGAAATACATCGAGGTGTCGCTGGAGCAGCAGGGCGCTTTGCGGGTGAAACCAGGGCTGCCAGTGCGTGTGGTATTCGAGAGCATTCGTGGCGAAGTGTTAAAAGGTAAGGTCTCCGCGGTTTTTTCCCGGAATGACGAATTCCTGGCCCATATCGATGTGCCGCTTGCAGATAATATATTGCCGGGCATGACAGCTGACGTTGCCATAGAGGTGGATCGCAAGGACAAAGTGCTTTTAGTTCCGTTATCGGCAATATCCGACGGACGCATAAAGCTAAAGCGGGACGGAAAGCGCAAAACGGTACAGCTCAAAATAGGTAGTGTTGATGGCAATTGGGCGGAAGTGGTAGAGGGCGACGTAAGCCTTGAAGACCAAATCATCGTTCCCCGACGCACCGGCGAGAATAATTTGTAATGTTGTTTCTCGCGATTCGCCATCTTTTATCCCGGAAGAAGCAAACACTCCTGATCCTGCTGGGAATCAGTCTGGGTACCACGATGTACGTGGTGATTTCCGGCATGCAACTCGGCATGCGTGAGTTCACGCTGGATCGACTGTTACAGAATATTGCCCATATCCGCATAAGCGCACGTGACCGTGCGATCGATGCCAACGAAATGACCAATCGCTTTTTTGGCCCGGAGTCAGCAGTTCGCTGGATCATCCCGCCCTCAGGCAAGCGCGAGGAAGCTCATATTATGTATCCACAGGGATGGTTCGATCGCTTGCGCGAAGATCCTGATGTTGTCGCGTACGCACCGGGCCTGACACTGAATGTAATCATTAGTCGACGCCAGAGTAAGTATCCCGGCAGCCTCACCGGGATCGAGCCTGAAAAAACCATGCGAGTCACGGCCATGGAAAAATACATGACCTCCGGTTCTCTCCGTGATTTGACTGGAGGCGGCAACAAACTGATTGTCGGGGAGGGTGTGCTCGAGAAATTGGGCGTACGAATTGGTGATTCGATAAGGGTATCGACCGGTGTAGGGGAGACACGTCCATTCAAGATCGTTGGCACCTGGAAACTTGGTGTTAAACAGGTGGACGAAGTGCTAATGATGGCATCCTTGCGCGATGTGCAGGCATTGAACCGAACACCGGGGCGTATCAACGAGATAAACGTGAAGTTGGTAGATATCAATAGCGCCCAGAATATTGCGGACGAATGGGAAATGGTAGCGCGCGACAACGTTGAAAGTTGGTCTGAATCGAACGCGAACTTTCTTCAGATTTTTGCCATTCAGGACATTGTGCGATATGCGGTCACGGCGGCAATTCTGATCGTTGCCGGTTTTGGTATCTACAACGTGTTGTCGATCATGGTGACGCAGAAGCGACATGAGATCGCGATTCTGCAGTCAATGGGCTACCCGCCGAGAAAGATTCTGGTTCTGTTTATGCAGCAGGGTTTGATGCTGGGTGCAGCCGGGGCCCTGATCGGATTGCCGTTGGGATTTGCGCTCTGTCGCTACATTGGCTCGATCAAGATATCGTTTTCCGGTGTAGGTAACACCTTGCTGATGTCTTACGCGCCATCTATATATTTTGTCGGATTTTTACTGGCGTTTGTTTCCGCACTGTTGGCCAGCTTTTTGCCGGCACACGCGGCTAGCAAGCTGACTCCTATTGATATTATTCGGTCTGCATAACGGTGGCGATCAGCATTCAGAATCTGGTCAAGGAATTCGGTGACCCACCTACCCGGATCATTCACGGTCTGAATTTTGTTATTGGTGATTCCGAGTTTGTGTCCATCTCCGGGCGTTCCGGATCAGGTAAAAGCACCTTGCTTTATATTATCAGTACACTCGATCAGCCGACCGAAGGCAGCATTATCATTGATGGAGTCAATCCCGCGGACATGTCTGTGGAAGAGTTGCATCATTTTCGCAATACCAACATCGGCTTTGTATTCCAGTTTCACTACCTGCTGCCAGAATTAACTGCGCTAGAGAACGTTCTCATGCCGGCAAGAAATATTGGTCAGCATATTGCGAAGCGGGATGAAGCCCT
The DNA here is from genome assembly GCA_022340825.1 of Acidiferrobacterales bacterium. Classification (GTDB taxonomy): domain Bacteria; phylum Pseudomonadota; class Gammaproteobacteria; order Acidiferrobacterales; family JAJDNE01; genus JAJDNE01. The sequence goes on from JAJDNE010000100.1 coordinate 6,684, forward strand.
GGCAATGTTGCGTGAGTTTGGTATCGAGAACAAGCAAGACCATTTGCCATCGCAGATGTCCGGCGGAGAACAACAGCGTGTTGCCATTGCCCGTGCACTAATTATGCAGCCCAAATATATCTTTGCCGACGAGCCGACCGGTAACCTGGACTCGGTGAACGGTAAAATTGTGATGGATCTGCTGAAACGGGTAAACCAGGAACTGGGAGCGACACTGGTGGTGGTAACGCATGAGCCAGATTATGCGCGAATGGCGGGCAGAGAAATCTACCTTGCCGATGGGCGCATTGAACAAGTGATGGACAATGGAGTCATTCAGACCTAATGAAGAGTTGAATAAGTATATAGTGAAACTAAAAAAGGCATCTCATAAGAGATGCCTTTTTTGATTTGGTGGAGGCGGCGGGAATCGAACCCGCGTCCGCAAGCCCTCTGCCATCCGGTTCTACATGCTTAGTCTGTCTTTAGTTTAACCCGGCGCAATCCGACAGACAGGAAATACGACAGGCTTAGCCCGCTTGAATTTAACATCACGTTAACA
>JAJDNE010000003.1 GCA_022340825.1 Acidiferrobacterales bacterium
GGCGCGTAATAGATCTCGGTCCCGACACTGGTGATCAGAACATCGGGCTGCGGAATCCCGTAACGTTTCATGATGCGCAATGCCGATTCCAGGCTTCTACCGGTGGCAATGCCAAAGGTGGCACAGTTTCGGTTCTGGCGAATCACTTCAAGGAAATCCTTGAGCGAGACCGGGTCGCCCAGAAGATTCTGATCAAGGTCGGTAAAAATGGCGCGATCATGATAGAGCATCGCTCGTCGTGGCAACACCGCACGCGACCGGGCTTCAGCTTTACCCAGCAGCGGTGCAATGGCTTTAAGATACTTGTCCGCATGCGCCTGCCAGGAATAGTAACGGGTCACGCCGGTTAATCCGCTTTTGGCACAGGCCTGCCAATATTGTTTGTCAGACAGCAGCTTGAGTAGACCCTTGGTAATTTCACCGGTATCCAGTGGATCAATCAGGATGCCATTGTGGCAGTTCCTGACAATGTCCTGCGGCCCGCCATCCTCGGTCGCAACGATCGGGAGGCCACTGGCCGCGGCCTCGATCAGGGTCAAACCAAACGGTTCGGTTAGCGCCGGGTTGATGAATACGCCACCGGTCGTTGTCGCAAGCTTGTAAAGTATCGGGACATCGTCCGATAAATGGTGTTTCGGATAGGCGACCTTGCCATACAGATCGTAGTGGTCGATTTGCAGCAGAATGTCGGTCATGACTTCACTGGCACCGCGTTCCATCTCGCGAATGTCATCACGATTGCCGGCAATGATAACCAGGTTGGCCGCTGCCTGTAGTTCATCGGACTCGCCGTAGGCCTTGATTAGCGTGGTGATGTTCTTGCGCTCATCGGGGCGGGATAGCGCCAGGACAATCGGTTTGTCCGGATTCGTCAGGAACCGCGCCAGTGTTTTTGCCATATCACTTTGGGCTTCACTGTGGTCAGGCGGTTGGAACTTGTGCAAATCAGTACCCGGCGGAATGACAGTCATCAGGTCCGCGTGATACTGATCATAGCGGGCATACTGATCCTCGATCTCGTTATTGGTGCTGGCGATCACCAGGCTGGCCGCGCTAAGCGTTTCTTCCTCCGCCTCGATGCGCCGTGCCATGTTGTAACGGGATTCGATTTCTTCTGTCTTGAGCCCCGAGGCAAGCAGGCGACGTCGCTTCACCCGTCCCAGTGAATGCCCGGTATGTACAAGCGGCACGCCCATCAGGTTTGCCAGGCGCATCCCGACATAGCCAGCATCAGCGTAGTGGCTATGGATGATGTCCGGGGTTTTACCGTTTTCGCGAAGATAGGCAGTGGCATTGTCCGCGAACGCGTCGAGGTAATCCCATAGCTCTTCCTTGGGGATATAACCCTCCGGTCCGGCATCGATTCTTACGATTTGGGCATTTCTGCCCAGACTTTCCGTTGCAGCGGCATAGTCACTGCTGACGTCGGGGTCTACGACCCGTCGCGTGAGCAGGTCAACCTGACCAATACCGGGTTGTTGCGCCAGGGCGTTGGCGAGCTCGACAACGTACTTGATCTGGCCACCTGTGTCGGCGTCTCGTCCCAGCTCCAGATCGGTGCCTCGCACCAGTCCATGGATGCTGATTAACAGGATGTAGGGGTTTTTTTGTCTGGACGCCATAGTCTGGATGCATGCCTGGCACTATTGGAAACGGAGATTCGGGCGCTGGCAGTATAGCTTGCTGTTATTTATACCCTAACACTCCGTGCCGGAGATGTTGAGGCTTGGCTGGAAACAACCACGACGATCTATCGGCAGAAGGTGTCGATTGAGTGTGATGGCAGTGCGGTGAGCACCCTCCGGACGGCGACGGGTGTGTCCGGCAATCGCGGTGCTGCTAAGGCAGGGAGAATGGCGCGCCCGACAGGATTCGAACCTGTGACCTTCGGTGTCGGAGACCGATATTCTATCCAGCTGAACTACGGGCGCATCGGATTAATAATCAGTGACTTAAGAGGGTTACATCAACCACGATTTGGTTGTGCCTATCCTGTCACGTGCTGCCGAAGCATACCTGTCTCGTTGAAAACCGTCCATTTTTCGGGCGTTCAGCCACTGTTCAGTCGCCGAATTGTATATATTGGTCTGTAATAATTTGGGATATACTGGCGCCCGCGAATTTTTGGGTCCGTTTTCGAGTCTTGGTTAGGGTCTTCGGAGGCGGGAAATATATAGCTTCTGTATCAATTTAGGTGGAAAGATTATGAGCAGCAACATGAGTGACAACGATTTCGTAAAGAATTTTTCCCTGATGATCGGTGCATTGATTGCACTGGCAGTGGTGATTTTCATCCTTGCCCAGATCATCGGAACCAAACCAGCCGTGACCGCAAGCGTGGATCAGGACAAGGCCGTGGTAGCTCGCATTGAGCCGGTCGGTCAGCTGGTTCTGGCCAAGGCTGTATCAGCCGTTGCCAACAGCGTCGTGCCGAGCGCACAGGCGGCTGATGGTCAGGGCACCTACCAGCAGGCCTGCTTTGCTTGCCATGGCACCGGTGCTGCCGGCGCCCCGAAGCTGGGTGACAAGGCCGCCTGGGGTCCACGTATCGCCCAGGGTACTGCCACGCTGCATAACCACGCACTTCATGGCATACGCGCCATGCCTGCCAAGGGTGGCCGTGCCGACCTGAGCGATGACGCAGTGAAAGCAGCTGTTGACTACATGGTTTCTCAGGGCAAGTAAGCTCGCTCTATTGTGGTAAAGGAAACGGCCTCTTCGGAGGCCGTTTTTTTTATTTGCAGCATCAGACCAGGGATCGATCGAGGCAACGATAGCGAATGGCCTCGCTAAGATGACCAGTTTTAATCGAATCACTATCATCAAGATCCGCGATCGTGCGGGCGACTTTCAGAATTCGATGATAGGCACGGGCACTCAGACCCAGGCGCTCAATGGCCGACTCCAGCAATGCCGTATCCTTCTCTGAAAGATCGCAATATTGTTCAATTTGCCGATTGTCGAGCTTGGCATTGAGTTGGCCCCGCTGAACCTGGTGGGCTCGCGCCGACTGGACACGCTGGCGTACGAGCGCCGAACTTTCACCATTGGCCCGCTTTTTCAATAACTGCTCTCGCGGTAACGCGGGCACTTCAATATGCATGTCTATCCGATCCAGCAATGGCCCGGAAACCCGGGCCCGATATCTCAATATCTGGTCTATGGTGCACCTGCAACGACCACTGTCATCGCCGGCGTAACCGCACGGGCACGGGTTCATAGCGGCTACCAGCTGAAATCGTGCGGGAAAATCGGACTGGCGAGCAGCGCGAGAGATGGTAATTGCGCCGGATTCCAGCGGCTCGCGTAGCACCTCGAGCACGCGTCGATCGAATTCAGGCAACTCGTCCAGAAACAGGACACCGTTGTGCGCCAGCGAAATTTCACCGGGACGAGGGTGGCTGCCGCCGCCGACCAGGGCAACACCGCTGGCTGTATGGTGTGGCGAACGAAATGGTCTGCGTTTCCAGTCTTCAATGCGAAAGCCGCGACTACTAATGGAATGAATCGCGGCAGTCTCGACAGCTTCCTCGTCATCCATCTCCGGTAGCAGGCCCGGCAGTCGGTTGGCCAACATGGTTTTACCCGAGCCCGGTGGGCCAATCATCAGCAGGCTGTGACTTCCCGCGGCCGCAATCTCGAGCGCGCGCTTTGCGAAGTGCTGTCCCTTAACGTCGGCCAGGTCCGGAAGCGACTCCAGTCCGGCTGATGGTGATGTGCTAGGCGGGCTGGGCATAAGGGGTGATTCGCCGCCCAGGTGCGCGGCGACTTCCAGCAAATGGCGAGCGGCAAGCACCACTGTTTCGCGAGCCAGAGAGGCCTCGTTGGCACTTTGTTCGGAGAGGATGAGAGTACGTTCAGACGAGTGGCTGCGCAATGCCGCGGTCAGTGCTCCGTCGATGTGACGCAGGTCGCCGGTGAGTGCGAGCTCACCAAGAAATTCGTAATTGCCGAGATGTTCGGATTTGATCTGACCGGAAGCGGCGAGGATACCGATGGCGATGGGCAAGTCATAGCGCCCACCATCCTTGGGCAAATCAGCCGGCGCGAGATTCACCGTGATGCGACGGGCCGGGAATTCAAAACGCGAATTGATAATAGCGCTGCGAACCCGGTCCTTGCTTTCCTTTACCGCGGTTTCGGGGAGGCCAACGATTGACATGCTCGGCAAGCCATTGGCCAGGTGGACTTCGACAGTGACAGGAGGAGCGTCGATACCTATCTGGGCACGACTGTGTATAACAGCGAGTGACATTGGATTCCTTTCCAATCGTTAGGTTGTAATTCTTCCGTGAACTAGTTTTTTACCAGCTTCTTCTCCAGTTCGGCAACCAGCGTTTCCAGTTGCTCCAGCTTTTCGCGGCTGCGCAGTAATACCGCCTGTTGCACCTCAAACTCCTCGCGCGTCACCAGTTCCATGCGATCCAGTGCACTACCCAGTGCCGCGCGCAGGTTTTTCTTTAGCTCGTCGGCTGGCCGCTGCGGCAGGATGCCGCTTACTGCGGATACCAGCTCATCAATTGTTTGTCGTTTGCTGTTCATGCCGGCGGAATCATACCAATAAACCCGTAGCGATGACGGACTGATGGCGTTGAGAGCGGCGCCAACGTACGTCTCATCCCGTCAGGACCGCGCCTGCGCCATCCAGGTGCAGCGGCGATTCAACCTTGCTCCATCGTGGTGCAATTAACTTACTTCAAGCCGGTCAGAATTAAATAACCCATTGTATTAATTGAAAAAAATAGTTTGGCACGGTAGCTGCTTTATAGGCCCCATCGGAGCTTTCCATAAACGGATTACCGTGTTTTTTAAACAACAGTTAGTCGTTAAAACCATACAACCCTTAGTTAAGGAGTGAAAAAATGAAGAAATTAACTTCAACCCTGATCGCCGCCGGTGTTATTGCTGGTGCCAGCATTAGTGCCCCGGTTATGGCCGAAGGCTTTAGCGGAAACGTTTCTCTTACCAATGATTACAGCTGGCGCGGAATTCAGCAGTCAGGTGGTCAACCTGTGGTTCAGGGCGGACTGGATTGGGAAAAGGACAAGTTGTCCTTTGGCGTCTGGGGTTCCGGCCTTTCCACCAATGGTACAGAGCTTGATGTTTATGGTGCTTACAATTTTGGACCAATTGCTGTTGGTGCGATTTACTACTACTACCCTGATCAATCCGGTTGGGACTTCTATGAGCTCAATGTTGGTGGTGACCTCGGTCCCGTATCGCTGATGGGATCGTATAACTTCGATAGCAGCCTGTACTACCTTGAAGGCGCCTACTCGTTGCCCATGAGTGAAAAGGTCAGCCTGGATCTGCACGTCGGTTATGGTGACGGCGGCGGCCTCGGTACTGCTGACTACGATGCCTCTGTTGGTGTCAGCGGATCCGCAGCTGGACTGGATCTTAGCGCGTCCTACGTATACATGCCGCAGGATACTACCGCAGGCAAGTTTATCGTTGCCGTCGGGAAATCCATGTAACTCGTAAATCCAAACTAAAGGTGCCGGCTCCGCCGGCGCCTTTTTTTGTCAACTGAAGGAGACAACTTCATGAAGATGGTCACTGCAATCATCAAGCCCTTCAAGCTGGATGACGTGCGCGACGCCCTGTCCGAAGTCGGTGTACAAGGTATCACCGTAACGGAAGTCAAGGGTTTCGGTCGTCAGAAAGGGCACACTGAACTCTATCGTGGCGCGGAATACGTAGTGGATTTTCTGCCCAAGGTAAAACTGGAAGCAGCCGTTGATGCTTCACTTGTTGATCAGGTAACGGAGGCTATCGTCAAGGCCGCCAAGACCGACAAGATTGGTGACGGCAAGATTTTTGTTTCCGATCTTGAGCAAGTCGTTCGTATTCGCACCGGTGAAACCGGCAAAGATGCGCTCTAATTCAACTTACTAGCGTAACGAAACTGTTACAGAGGAAACTAAAGTGGAAGCTATTACAGAACTGAGCTACGCGCTGGACACGTTCTATTTTCTCGTGACCGGCGCGCTCGTAATGTGGATGGCCGCAGGCTTTGCCATGCTGGAGGCCGGTCTCGTACGAGCAAAAAATACAACTGAAATCCTGACTAAAAACATCGTCCTGTATGCCGTTGCCAGTGTCATGTACCTGCTGGTTGGTTACAAGATCATGTACGGCGATGCGATTAGTCCCTATATCCCCGGTATCGATTTCCTGATTGGTGCGGATAATACCAAGGAAGCTGTACTCGCAGGTGGCGACGATGCACCGTACTACTCGAACCTGTCGGATTTCTTCTTCCAGGTGGTGTTTGTTGCAACCGCGATGTCGATTGTCTCCGGTGCAGTGGCCGAGCGCATGAAGCTGTGGGCGTTCCTGCTGTTCGCCGTGGTCATGACCGGCTTTATCTACCCGGTACAGGGTTACTGGAAGTGGGGCGGTGGTTTCCTTGATGCCGCAGGCTTCCTCGACTTCGCTGGATCCGGTGTCGTGCATTTGACCGGTGCTACTGCGGCGCTTGCCGGTGTTCTGCTTCTTGGAGCACGTAAAGGCAAATACGGCAAGGATGGCAAGATTAATGCTATCCCTGGTGCCAATCTGCCGCTGGCGACTCTCGGTACCTTTATCCTGTGGTTGGGCTGGTTCGGCTTTAACGGCGGTTCCGAGTTGAAGGTCTCGAACGTCGCAGAGGCGAACGCCGTTGCCATGGTATTCGTGAACACCAATACAGCGGCTGCCGGTGGTACGATCCTGGCACTGATAACCTCTCGCCTGATGTTCGGCAAGGCCGATCTGACCATGGCGCTGAACGGTGCCCTGGCTGGCCTGGTTGCTATTACAGCTGAACCGTTGGCTGGCTCTCCGTTGGCATCGACCATCGTTGGTGCCATTGGCGGTGTCCTGGTGGTCTTCTCCATTGTCGCTATCGACAAGATGAAGATAGACGATCCGGTAGGCGCCCTTTCGGTCCACGGTGTGGTCGGCATGTGGGGTCTCATCGCTGTGGCGTTCACCAATAGCGATGCCACCTTCGGCGCACAGCTGTATGGTCTGGTCGCGATCTTTGTCTGGGTATTTGTCAGCAGTTTCATTGTCTGGTTCATCATCAAGATGATCATGGGTCTGCGCGTTACCGAAGAGGAAGAAGACGAGGGTGTCGATCTGGCCGAATGCGGACTGGAAGCCTACCCCGAGTTTGTTGGTTCAAGGGGTTCGGGCAAGTAAACTTTCTTAAACACTGGAAAGTGCAAAAGGAAACGGGCGCCTCTGGCGCCCGTTTTTTTGTGGCTAGCTGATTCGTCTCGGACTTAGCGAGCGCTACCGGTCATGGGTACGCCGTTTACGACAACCTGTCCCCGGTTGACGGAAAGCGAAAACTTCAAGCCATTGTTGTCACGTACAAACCAGCGACCAAATCCGCTTCCCGAGAGATAGCCGGGATAGGCTTGCTCGGCAATCTGGTCAATTGTGTCCGGGGACAGGTTCGCCGCCTCCTCTCGACTCAGCTTGCCTTCCTGCTGCAACAGTGCCAGGTCACGCTGAATTTGTGGCATGACCATGGCCTTGGCCAGGCTCTCGGGCATGGTCATTTCGGCCGATCCCTTGATCGCGGTCAGGATTAGCATCGGGTTGGCAGAAAGGTCCTGCTGGCTGCCCTGTATCACAAATTTTGCATTACCTGTTAGCTCACCACCGGGGGCGACAATGCTGAGTTTGGTGATCTCAATTTCCGGATCATCACGTGTTAACTTGCTGGCATATTCCATCAGTTTACCGGCTACCATCATTTGTTTTTGTTCTTCCGGCATGGAGCGCGCGTTGATACTGTTAAGTTCATCCTCGAATTTTTTCAGGGTTACAGCATCCAGATTGCGAATGGTGATATTCAGGTTGCCCGGCCCGTATTTGTCTTTTGCCAGCGTCATTTGCTTTACACCATAAGTCAGCTTCACGGTGGCAAATTTGCCCTGCGGCTGAATCATGGCGCCCATGCGAACATCGGAGATCTCCATCAGTGGCGCCATTGTTATACTGCCGACGCTCAGGCTGTTTCGGCCGAACATATAACCGCCGGTGCCCTCATAGACATCAGAGCTCACAGACGTATTTTTCACCACCAGTGAGCCGGTTTTAGATTCATACTGGAAAGAAGGTAGGGTGATATCGGCCCTGATTTTTTTCAGATCCTTGTCAAAAAACATCGTGCCGCTGACGGCGGTCCATTTAAACTGCTCTTCGCCGAGTTTGTGCGCGCCACCCTGAAGCGTGATATCGCCGGTGCCATTGCCGGCAAGATCCAGCATGGTCACTATCTCCATTGGCGGCAACGCCCTGAGCAATTGCGCAAGTTCCGCGGGCGCGGCTTTGTCCGGTGTCATCTTAAATGTACTCTCGATACGCGCCAGGGCGGGAGTGATGTCGCCGGCAACCAAGCGTGACAAGGGCAACGGACCATGCTCAAAGCGGTGTGTTGCCTCAACCGTGACCGGTGCGCCCGGAAGGGAGAATCGATCGGTTGCACTGGAACTGAGCCAGCCGCGGGAGAATTGCGTATCGGTTCCCGGCAGGCCGCTGCGCTTAGCCACGGTCTTCATTGCTTCATTGAAAGCGGCCTCGGTTTGCATTCCGAGCCAGAACGGCGCAGCGGCGAGAGCAATGACCAGCAGACCGGCAATGATGCTAACAATGAGCAGTATGCGCTTCATGATGAAATCCCTTTAGCTAATAAGTTTCCCTGATCAGCAGAAACCCGCTGGCAGTGTTCGGACAAATCTTGGCAGGGGCTGACTAAACAGTATTTTTATTTTGATTCTCACTCATGTTGGGATGGTAAAACACCGAGTTGGGCTTGCCAATATAGTAGCCCTGAACGTTGTCCACGCCGATTTCCTTGAGAAGGTTGAAAACCTCTTCGTTTTCCACGAATTCGGCAATAGTCTCGAGTCCCAGTTCCTGGGCCACCTGGACGATAGCGCGCACAAAAATCTGGTCTGCACGGCTGGTATCAAGATGCCGCACAAAACTGCCATCAATTTTCAGCTGATCGACTGGAAAATGTTTCAGGTAGGAAAATGATGAATAGCCGACGCCGAAGTCATCGAGTGAGAAGCGATAACCGAGACGCTTCATTATGGTAATAAAGTTTTCCGCGCGCGCCATTTCTCCGATGGCAGTGGTTTCGGTGATTTCAAAAATCAGGCTGGACGGATTAATCGAACTTTCGAATGTCAGCTTCTGACAGTACTCGCAGAAACCCGGAGTGCTCAGTGAGCGACCTGAAAGATTTACTGCGACTGTATGATGTCTGTTTTCCGGTTTTGACAATACGTCGATCACATTGCGCAACACCCATCGGTCGATATCGCTGATCTGTCCGGACTGCTCCGCAGTAAGAATAAATTGTGCCGCAGGAAAAATTGTTCCGTCTTCGTCCCTCAGGCGAATCAGCGCCTCAAACATTGAATGCATAGCGCCTGGCTGTAGCGACAGAATCGGCTGAAACTCAAGCAGCAAGCGGTTGTGTTCCAGTGCATCATGGATCTGTCGGCGCCAGTTAACAGTATGGCGGATGGCGTCAATATCACGATCGGTGCTGCGAAAGATGTAGTAGCTGCTATGGCCGAGAGACTTGGCATGCGTCATGGCAATGTCGGCGCGAGACAATAATGTCTGGCTGTCGTCTCCGTCTGCCGGGTAGCAACAAATCCCGACGCCGGCGGAAAGATGCATGGTGCTGTCGCCGATGGTGGCGCGTACAGCGCGTAGGTCGTTGAGAATGCGCTTGGCCAGCAACTTGGCGTCCTCCGAATCGGCACCTCGTAACATAATACCGAATTCATCACCGCCAATTCTTGCCACGGGCGTCACATCGTCGCACAGGCGCATCAGCGTGTCGGCTGCCAGCCGCAGCATGGTGTCGCCGGCAAGGTGGCCATGCGAATCGTTGATCATCTTAAAGTCATCGAGATCAACAATCAGAATCGCGATCGGCGTGCGACTGTGCGACGAGACCTTTAACGTATCATCGAGAATCTCGAGAAACCGCGAGCGACCAATCAGGCCGGTCAACGGATCGTGCTCGGACAGATAGATCAGTCTCGACGCATCCTCCTTTCGACGGGTAATGTCGCGGGTAACGCCACGAAATCCAACCAGTTCTCCATCGCGATCGAGAATGGGCGCACCATTCGCTTCCAGTACAACTTCGCTACCGTCCTTGCTGGTAGCGCGATATTCAAAACCATAGAAGGGTTTCTTGTTCGCCCTGGCTTCGCTCATCAGCGTACGAAAACGTCTGCCGTCCTCCTTGTGCATCAAGGTAAAGGCGCTGAGCCCCTTCGCCTGTTCCGGTGTATACCCGAGCAGATGTTCGACACGTTTCGATGCGTAGGTATGGTAGCCGTTCAGATCAATTTCCCAGATCCAGTCATTGATGTTGTCGGCCATGTCGCGGAAGCGCCGGTTAACCTCTTCCAGTTCGACGACGTTATTTTGCAGATGTTCTGCCATACGATTGAATTGTGTTGCCAGTTGACCGACTTCATCTTTACTGTCGATTGGCACCCGAGTTGCCAGATCTCCCTGCTCCACTGCCTCGATACCGCGAGTGAGCTGCAACAGGTTGCGGGTTAGAAACCAGCCCAGTGTTAGCGAGATAATCGCTACTAACAGAATCTCTGAAGCAACGATCATTATGTTGAGTTGCGTGGTTTTCGCCAGGGCTGCGTCGGCCTCGACCCGAGAGATCTCAAGACGCACACGACCGAACAGACTGCCAGCAACAAGGATCGGGTGCTGGGCGCTGACCGATTGTCGTGGATCAATGGATTCCCCGGCCTCGGCCAGCACCTGGTCCTGATGATCGACGATAGCTACATGTTTAACATTGTGTTTGTCGATAACACCCTTAACCAGGCTGCGCAGTCGCGCCAGGTCGAATGCCAGCAGCGGCTCGGTGGCTGAACTGGCAACCAGTTCGGCAGTAGCCCTGGCCTGGGTTTTTAGTTGCTTCTCCAGGTTCTGGCTGGTGTTGTGGAGATTGCTGAAAAGCAACAGACCGAGGAGCAGGCCTTCGGTCAGGGCGATTAGAATCGCCGCCTTATAACGTAGCGATAGCTTCATTACCTGGAGTTTATAACGTCCACGTACTTTCCGACGACCTTGTAGTCCGCCAGCGTCGCCGACCGCAATCCGGATATGCCGCCAGCCTGCAAGGCGGTGTGGCCCGGAGCATCGTTGTTATAGTTCAGCAAGAGATCGCGAATTTCAGCAGCGAGAGCTGGCTCAACTTCCGGACTTAGCAGCCACGCAAGGCCGGGCATTGCCTTGCTCTGCGCCAGGATGCGCATACGATCAATCCCGTACTTTTTTTTCAGGACCGTACTGTGCAGCGCCATCGTGCCAGTACCGGCAGCATCAACCTTGCCTTCACGCAAGCGACGGATGACATCCGAGACCGGCCCTGGCTGCGACGCATCATGGTACTTTCCGGCGAGGCCAGCCTGTTCTAGTAGTTGTCTTGGAACGACAGATGCAAAGAACGCATTTTTATTGCCACCAAATGCGATTTTTTTGCCCTTGAGCTGCGATAGCTTGTGTATATCACTGTCTTCCCGCACCAGGATCAATCCGCGCATGCCTTCGGGAGAGTTCACCGGAACCTGTTGCGCAATGATGCGGTAGCCACGGTTGGCCAGGTGTACTGCCTGCAAGGGATTGGCGTTGATCAGGGCCGGCTGTTTCTCGGAATAGATGGCTCGTTCAAATGCGCCCATGTTCGCATGGGTGGCGAGATCAATCTGCACTTCCAGACGCTGCATCAGGTAAGTTGCCAGTGGCTGCATTTGCGCCTGTGTGCTTTTTTGGTCAAGACGCGGGATCACGTGAAACACCAGCGACCGGGTTTGTCGACGTTTCGGGATAGACAATGCAGACAGGCGCGACAGCCCTTTTTCATCTATCGGGCCAAGTTGATCGAAATACAGTTTGGCGAGCGCCTCCTTGCCTTCGCGATGGTGCTGCATCGCGCGTAGAACCTCACTGACCTGCTTTGCTTCCTTTTTGCTGATTCGATTGCTGGCCGCGATCACATGGGGTGCGTTCGGTTTGGTGGTGTGAAGAACACGCAACTTTTTGCGCAGGTCGGATGGCAGTAGCTGGAAGGAGCGCATTACACCGCCACCGGCAGCAAACTGGCCGCGTGCGACAGCGCGATAGACCGACTCGTGTGTGCCAAGGTAGGCAGCACCGTGCTGGATGTTTTGCTGTTTGAGTTCTGCGCTGGTGAGAATGGTCGCGCCTAGTGCCCGGGGGGATGGAAAGGCAATGATCTTGTCACGAAGTTCTCCAAGTTGTCGGGGGCCATCGGTCCTGACAACAATTATCCCGCTTAACGCGCGTTTTCGTTGAGCCAGGCCAACATAGCCGTTTTTTGCCCTGGCTTCGAGAAACAGCGCGGCATTCATGTAGGCGTAGTCGTAATCGCCATTTATCAGTCGGCGCTCAAACTCGGTGACGGAGGGTGCGGTGACAAAGCGGAACTCAATGCCGGTTTGGCGATGAAGCTCATTGAGAAGAGGTTGCCACTGGTTTACCGCTGAGATTGATCCATGCTGTGGCACCACGGCAAAGGTGCGCTCAAGCGCGTTTGTCGTGGTCGGAGCCAGCGCGAACAGGCAGGTGACGGCAAGTGCCGCTATGAGGCTGCGGTAATTCATGGATACCTTAATTCTAGTCAACCAGCGGTCCCTGCCGGTTGCTGTTGAGCCTTCCGGATTTTGTTATCGGTAAGCCATGACTTAATCACAGTTACCGGATATTTTTAAGACAAAATCTTTGTAATCCCTACCTAAAGTACGGATGGAGGAGGTCGTTATCCGTCTTTTTCAGGCGCATATGCGCCTGCGCACGCGCATCATTCGGCGAGCTGTTTTCTCAGGAACTCGGGTTGGGCCATTGCACCGCGGTGAATCGCCGCATTGTAATAGGAGGTATCAAAATCCTTGTCTTGTGCCGCTGTTTCCCGGAACTCGGTCGGTGCCACGGCCTTGCTGGCGAGGGTAGCCGTCCACCAGCCGGAGGGGTAAACGCACTGGGCAAATTGCAGCACCGCACGATGGGCAAAGCCAGCGGCTTTCATATTGCGGTTGACGTCGAGAATGATGTGCTGATGAAACAGTGGTGATTCGCTCTGCGCGATCAACACACCCTGATCACTCAATGCACGATGGCAGGTCCGATAAAATTCGGTGGAAAACAGGCCGAGTGCCGGTCCTACCGGATCGGTTGAGTCAATGATGATGATATCGTATTCGCCGTCGCCTGCCTGTTCCATCCATTTAATGCCATCGGTGAATTCAAAACTGGCGCGCGGATCACTGTTGCCGGTGCAAAGCCCCGGAAAATATTCTTCCGAAACGCGGGTAACGCGCTCATCCAGCTCGATCTGAATGACAGACTCGACCGGATGCTTCAGCACTTCCTTGACGCAACCGCAGTCACCGCCTCCAATGACAGCCACCCGTTTCGGGTCAGGGTGTGTAAACAGTGCCGGGTGCGTCATCATCTCGTGATAAATGAAATTGTCACGATCGGTGAGCATCACCAATCCATCCAGCGTCATTAGTCGACCGAACTTCTCGGTCTCGAAAATCTCCAGGTACTGGTATTCCGTCTGTTCTTCATGAATCCGGTCCTTGATGCTCAGTGAAAATGCAGCACCGTCATCCGGGTAGATTTCGGTATACCATTTGTCCGGGGTCAGCTGATCGGAAGCCATGAGTTTCTCGCGTTGCAGTCGGGGAACGCGAACATTACCGGTGCACTGCACCGGTGACAAGGGCGCGGAATCCTGTTTTGATAGGTGCTCTGGATTAATCTGCAGGGCATCGGAATTGACTGACTGGAATATCGATCGCGCACGTTCGGTGTATAACATTTCACACTGGAGTGGCGGCTATTTTGACATCAACGAGCTTGGCCACCTGTCGGGTTGCCCGCGGGGTGAGCCGGGAACGGCCGGGGTGGATCTCTATCAACTGAGTAACGAAATTCGCGAGGCCGGACTTTCATTGCCGGTGCTGGTGCGCTTCTCCGGCATCCTTCATCACCGAATCGATATCCTGCACCGCGCGTTTGATGCGGCGATGGCCAGTCACCAGCGCGATACACGCTATACCTCCGTGTATCCGATCAAGGTTAATCAGCAGCACAGCGTGGTCGAGGAGATCGTACGCCATGGCGGCGAGCGTATCGGGCTCGAAGCCGGCAGTAAGCCGGAGTTGATGGTGGTGCTGGCGCAATCGCGCCAGGACGGGGGCACCATTGTCTGCAACGGCTACAAGGACCGGGAATTTATTCGACTGGCATTGATCGGCCGAGCCTTGGGGCATCGTATTTTTATTGTCGTCGAGAAACTGTCCGAACTTGAGCTCATTATCCGCAGTTTCCACGAAACCGGGATCAAACCACTGATCGGCCTGCGAGTGCGCCTCGCTTCTATCGGTACCGGCAACTGGCAGAACACCGGCGGAGACAAATCCAAGTTTGGTTTGTCGGCATCACAGGTACTGCAAGCGCTGGCGCGCCTGCGCGAGGAAGGGCTACTGGAAGCTACCCAGATGTTGCACTTTCATATGGGCTCGCAGATCCCGAACCTGGCAGATATCGAGACCGGGCTGGAGGAGGGTGCGCGCTACTACGCAGAGCTACGTGCGCTGGGGGCTGATATCAAGGTAGTCAATGTCGGCGGTGGTCTCGGTGTGGATTATGAGGGCACGCGCTCGCGGAGTTTCTCGTCCACCAATTACTCGGTTAACGATTATGCCAACGCGGTGGTGGCTGCCATTGACCGCGTGGCGCGGACCCGCGAATTGCCGTTCCCCGAATTGATTACTGAATCAGGGCGAGCCATGGTGGCGCATCATGCGATGCTGATGGCAAATGTGGTGGAGACGGAATCCAGGGCCGACACCGAGATACCACCCGAACCGGTTGATGCTTCCCGGCCGGTTCAACAGTTATGGCAGGATCTGCAGTCAGTCGAGAGCCGTTCAGCAGTTGAGGTCTATCGGGATGCGCAACGCTGGATCGTGGCAGTGCATACCTCATTCAGCAACGGTGAGATCACGCTGGCGGAACGGGCACAGGCAGAACAGATTTTCTTTGCCCTGTGTCGACGTGTGCGCGATTTGCTGTCACCGAGCAAGCGCGGCCAGCGGGAAATCATTGATGAAATCAACGACAAGCTGTCGGACAAATACTTCTGCAATTTCTCGTTGTTCCAGTCGCTGCCCGACGCCTGGGCTATTCAACAGGTGTTCCCGGTGGTACCGCTCAATCGCCTTGACGAAGCACCAAGCCGTCGCGGCGTGCTCGAGGACATTACCTGCGATTCAGATGGCCGGCTGGATTTGTACCCGGATGCTGAAGGGGTTGAGACCAGTCTGCCATTGCACCCGTTGAAAAAGGGTGAGCCCTACGTGTTGGGAATTTTTCTGGTCGGGGCCTATCAGGAAATTCTGGGTGACATGCACAACCTGTTCGGTGATACCGATTCCGTGCACGTCGAAATAACTGACGACGGCTATCGCCTGACCAATGCACTACGTGGGGATGACGTTGGTTCGGTGTTGCGATACGTACACTTTGATCCTGAGAACCTGCTGGATGCATACAAGGCCAAGCTCGCTGCCGCGGAGCTGGACCCTGGCCAAAGCGAGCAGTTTCTGCACGAGCTAGCAGAAGGCTTGCGGGGTTATACCTACCTTGAGGACTGACTAAAATAACCGGCTGGCAGTACCAACCGGTTATTTATTTAGCCACTTATTTAACGATTAATACCTAATACCAATCTATTTGGCACGCAGGCGCGCCACACCCATCAGGCGCAATACCCAGCGCTCAAAAATCGGTTCGGAAACACCTTTGCGCATTTTGCGCATGAAGTATTTCTCGAACGCGATTTTGGCCCAATGTACCCATTTGGCTTTCTTGAACCAGGT
>JAJDNE010000107.1 GCA_022340825.1 Acidiferrobacterales bacterium
GCTTCGCCGATATGCCCGACCTTCGCGGCGATGGCACCGCCGTCTACGTTGTAACCATAAGTCAGGATATACGACATCATGAAAGCGACTGTTAATGCACCGGCGAAGTTGCCGACAAACACCAGGCCCCAGTTGCGCATTACCTGTCCAAAGGTAACACCCGCACGCTTGTCGAGCAGCGCCAGCGGTACCAGCGTGAATACACCCGTCAGCAGATCGAATTTCATCAAGTACAGCATGATGAAGCCAACCGGGAACAGGATCGCGCCCGTGAGTGGTGAGCCAGTCTTGGTAGCGACCGTAATGGCAAAGATAGCGGCCAGTCCCAGAATCGCGCCGGCCATAAAGGCGCGTATCAATGTGTCCTTGGTGGACATGTAGACTTTTGATTCTCCCGAATCAACCATCTTTGTGACGAACTCTGTGGGTTCCAGATACGACATAACAAATACCTCTCAAGTAAAATTAAACGTTAATCAAAAAAACCAGTACTTCAGTCCCTACGTAATGCTTAAGAATCTCTTGTCACTATCGGAATCACGACGATTCACGAATTTGGGCCAGTAAATTCCGAAGCGCTACGCCCTCGCGCTAACAAGTTGTTCTACGTCACCTCCTCCCTGTTCAATCAGTCCAAGGTAGACCCGCCCGTTCTCTACCTTCACGGGATAACTATGCGTACAACCTTCGTCCGGAGCCTTGGCCTTGCCGCTGGCCAGGTCGATCTTCCAGTTGTGTAGCGGACAGGTCACAGTGTTATCGTGAACAATCCCCTGGGAGAGTGGCCCCTTCTTGTGCGGACACTCGTCTTTCAGGGCAAACACCCCGTCTGTTGATGTGCGAAATACAGCGATGTCGACCGTGTCGGTCTTCACCACCCGCGCACCCAATCGGGGGATGTCGTTCAGTGCAGCAATGTCAATCCAGTTATCCATTGGTAAAACCTCGGTTGTTTTTCCCGGCCGCATTCAGGCGGCGCTGATTTCAATCTTGTGAAACTCGTGCGACTCGCTGCCCTCGGCGCGTTCCTTCCATGGATCGATTTGTGCGAATGTCTGCGAGTACAGGAACCGTGCGGCGAGTGCCTTACGTTGTTCGTCGTCAATGATTGCATTCTTGATGTACTGGAGGCCGACGCGCTCAACCCAGGGCGCAGTACGTTCCAGGTAGCGGGCTTCTTCCCGGTATTTCTGGGTAAAGGCAGCGCAGTACTCGAGCACCTCTTCTTCGGTCTCGACCTTGCACAGCAGGTCAGTCACGCGCACCTTGATGCCGCCATTACCGCCAACGTGCAGCTCATATCCCGAGTCCACGCATACCACGCCAAAGTCCTTGATGGTTGCCTCGGCACAGTTACGCGGGCATCCGGAAACAGCGAGTTTGAATTTGTGCGGCATCCACGAACCCCACGTCATTTCCTCCAGCTTGACGCCGAGACCCGTGGAATTTTGCGTACCGAAACGACACCAGTTCTTGCCGGCGCAGGTCTTTACGGTACGTAACGCCTTGCCGTAGGCATGGCCGGAAACGAGGCCCGCGTCAGACAGGTCTTTCCACATCGCCGGCAGGTCTTCTTTTTTCACACCGAAGAGATCAATGCGTTGACCGCCGGTCACCTTCATTTCCGGCACCTCGTATTTTTCACAGGCATTCGCGATAGCGCGCAGGTCTGAAGGTGTGCACAGGCCGCCGAACATGCGGGGCACAACGGAATAGGTACCGTCCTTCTGGATGTTGCCGTGGGCACGCTCGTTGATGAAGCGCGACTGCGCATCATCGACGTATTCACCAGGCCATCTGGCCAGCAGGTAGTAGTTGAGTGCGGGGCGACAACTGGCGCAGCCATCCGGAGTTTTCCATTCAAAGAATTGGCGCACCGCTTCCATGTCCTTGAGTTCGTATTCCTTGATGCCGGCAATAACGTCGTCGTGACTATGCTCGGTGCAGCCGCACATGGGTTTCTTGCTGGGCGCAGCGCTATAACCTTCGCCAACAGTGCTTGCCAGAATCGATTCGACAAGTCCGGTGCAGGAACCGCACGAGCTCGATGCCTTGGTATGTGCTCTCACGTCTTCCAGGGTAAACAGGCCCTTCTTGACGATGGCGTCGATGATCTCGCCCTTGCATACGCCGTTGCAGCCACAGATTTCAGCCTCCGGACCGAGGGATGCGATACGTGCCGCGTCGCCGTGACCGGCATCGCCCAGGTCGTGCTGACCGAGCAGGATGGTGCGGCGGAATGCACTGATGTCGGTACCCTCGCGCAACATCTGGAAGTACCAGGTACCATCAAGGGTGTCGCCGTACATCACGGCACCCTTGATCTGGTTGTCACGCAACACCAGTTTCTTGTATATACCGGCACCCCGGTCCTGCAGCACCAGGGTCTCATCGTCTTCACCCTCAATAAATTCGCCGGCGGAAAACAAATCGATGCCGGTGACTTTCAGCTTGGTGGAGGTGACAGAGCCTTCGTAGCGTGCGATGCCCAGGTTGGCCAGGTGATTGGCTGCAACCTTGGCTTGTTCGAACAGCGGCGCAACCAGGCCATAACAGGTGCCTCGGTGCTCTACGCATTCGCCGACAGCGTAGATGCGTGGATCATAGGTTTGCATCGTGTCAGTCACGACGACACCGCGCTCGCAATGAATGCCTGCTTCCTCGGCAAGTGCGTAATTCGGCCGAATGCCAACGGCCATCACAACAAGGTCGGCATCGATCACGCTACCGTCAGCAAACTTCACGCCCCGGACGCGGCCGTTACCAAGAATCTCTGATGTCTGTGCTTCCATCAGGAAGTTGAGACCGCGTTCCTCGAGCGAGGCCTTGAGTAATGCCGCCGCAGGTTTGTCCAGCTGCCGCTCCATCAAGGTATCCATGAGGTGTACCACTGTCACGTCCAGACCGTTTTTCAGCAGACCGTTCGCCGCTTCCAGGCCGAGCAAGCCACCTCCGATGACTACCGCTTTTTTAAAAGTCTTCGCAGCCTCCAGCATGGCTTCAACATCGGCGATATCACGAAAACCGATGACGCCGGTCTTATCATGTCCCGGCACGGGAATGATGAAAGGATTCGAACCAGTGGCGATCAGGAGACGGTCATAAGGAGCCTCGACACCTTTCGCCGTTACGACCTTGCGTGCGGCACGATCGATGCGTGTCACCGGATCACCTGTATTCAGCGTAATACCACTGTTGGCATACCAGTCTCGATCGTTCAGGATAATGTCATCGACGGTTTTCTCCCCGGCCAGCACCGGCGAGAGCATAATGCGGTTGTAATTCGGGTGCGGTTCGGCGCCGAACACCGTGATCTCGTACCTGTCCGGCGCCAGCTTGAGCAGCTCCTCAAGGGCACGCACCCCGGCCATGCCGTTACCGATCATCACCAGTTTTTCTTTTTGCATCTGAAACCTACTCCAATAAAAAAGCCCTAAGTGCCGCGGCCTGGATGGCTTTGGTCACTTAGGGCTCCGTTACCCTGGCTAATTGTGTTTAATCTCTGCCTGATGGATCCGTTTGGGGACTCATCCAGAAAATGTTTCCACTGAAAACCACAGCGCCGTTGCTAGGCTCAGATTCTTGCAGTTGGGAAATTGCAATCGCTATGCCAGAATCGCAAACAACAATAATTCAACAAGTTAATAGGCACCGGCGCGGATTATTGAAGGTTCGAGCGCACTTGTGAGGTGCACGCCGCACCAGACTGATGCAGTCGCGCACGGAATTGCCGAGACTTACAGATTGATTCTTAGCCGCATCGCCGATCTTGTAACTGGCTTCAGAGGGAATTAGACGCAACACAATTGGGTGGCCACGCCGGGCACAGGCTACGAACGGTGGAGTCGACTACGTTGCCGAAACGCCTCCATAGGCGATACCGGTAAGATGCGCCATTTCCCGGTGCCATGTGGTCAGGTCGTCGATAGTGAATTTACCAAGATGGTCATGACCACACGCCCGCGCCATCACCTGCATCAATTCCGTCGACGCCCTGAAGAA
>JAJDNE010000036.1 GCA_022340825.1 Acidiferrobacterales bacterium
GAACCTGACGATGACACCTTGATTCTCGTCTGGTCCGGTCGGCTGGATAAAAAGGCACAGGCCGCCAAATGGGTGAAGGCACTGGATGCTGTCGGCGCGGTCGTTGCGGTCTATCCACTGTCACCAGCTGAGTTACCAGGCTGGATCAAGCAGCGAATGACGCAGCATATGCTAAATGCCGAGCCGGGCGTGGCTGAGTTGTTGGCCTATCGCTACGAAGGAAATCTGCTGGCGCTGGCACAGGAGATTGAGAAGCTCGCGTTACTGTTTGCCGAGCGCGTGGTGACCGTTGCCGATGTCGAGGACAAGCTTGGAGATGGTGCGCGGTTTGACGTCTTCCGCATGGTCGATACTTGCCTCAAAGGTGATGGCCCCGGCGCGGTGCGGGCATTGTCGGGACTGCGTTCCGAGGGCGTGGCACCAGTACTAATTTTGTGGGCGCTGGTGCGTGAGATTCGGGCACTGGCCCAAATGTCCGCCGAGCTGGCACTGGGTAAAACAGAGAGCCAGTTGTTTCGCGATTTTCGCGTCTGGTCTACCCGCCAGTCGATGGTGCGCGGCGCCTTGCGCCGCCACTCACGGGGTCGCTGGTTTGCCCTGCTGCAGGGTGCCCATCGCGCAGACAAGGTGATTAAAGGTCGCGAGGCTGGCGATGCATGGTTGGCCTTGCAGGCACTGGGGCTGGCCCTTTCCGGTGTTCGTCTCAACGCTGCTCGCTAGAACGCCCGGCGGAGTACTCGTGCCGGGACGCCAAAAATGGACTCACAATAGCTGCTAACTGCGTGTAAACTCGCGGTATTCATCAATATTTTCCGGAAAATTCCCGGCGCTAATTTGTTAGACTGATACAAGAGATGAGCACTGCAGCAAATAAAATCGGCACCGATGACATCCACGCCTACATGAAGGCGCTGGGTGAGCGTGCCCGTGAGGCATCGCTTGCCATTGGTCGCGCTGATACCGGTAGCAAGAATGCTGCGCTGCTGGCAATCGCTGATGCCATTGACGCGGCGAGTGCAAAATTGATCGAGGAAAACGCCAGGGATCTCGAGGCCGGACGTAAGAGTGGACTCGATGCTGCGTTGCTTGACCGATTGGAGCTGAACGACGACCGGATTTCCGCCATGGCCGAGGGATTGCGGCAGATCGCAACATTGCCTGACCCGGTCGGGGAAATTACCGGTCTGGCCTATCGGCCGTCCGGCATCCAGGTTGGCAAGATGCGCGTGCCGCTTGGTGTAATCGGCATCATTTATGAGTCACGTCCGAACGTCACCGCGGACGCTGCCGGACTTTGTCTGAAATCTGGAAACGCGACTATCCTGCGTGGCGGTTCCGAAGCGATTCATTCGAATCAGGCAATTGCTGCATGTATTCAACAAGGCCTGGCGCAGGCGGGATTGCCGAAAGAGGTCGTTCAAGTCATCGAAGTGACCGATCGTTCTGCGGTGGGTGAACTGATTCGCATGAACCGGTATGTCGATGTCATCGTGCCGCGTGGCGGCAAGGGGCTGATCGAGCGGGTGAGTGCCGAGGCGACGGTCCCGGTGATCAAGCATCTGCACGGGATCTGTCATGTCTACATCGATGACCATGCCGATATCGACAAAGGCATTAAGGTCGCATTTAACTCCAAGACCCAGCGTTACGGTACCTGCAACACCATGGAGACATTGCTCGTTGCCAGTAGTGTTGCTGATCAGGTTTTGCCGCGTCTCAGGCAGATGTATGACGAGAAGGGCGTGGAACTGCGCGGATGCGATGTGACCAGAAAGATTCTGCCCGGTATTGCGGTGGCCAGTGATGAGGACTGGGATACTGAATACCTGGCTCCGATTCTTTCGATTCGCGTCGTAGAGGGGATTGATCAGGCGATGGACCATATTCGCCATCATGGTTCCGGACATACTGATTCGATTATTACCGAGGACTGGTCACATGCGCGTCGTTTTCTTCGCGAGGTCGATTCCAGTTCAGTGATGGTCAATGCCTCAACGCGATTTGCTGATGGCTACGAGTACGGTCTGGGTGCGGAAATCGGGATCAGTACTGACAAGATTCACGTCCGTGGACCCGTCGGGCTTGAGGGCCTGACCTCGCAGAAGTTCGTTGTGCTGGGCGACGGCCACATTCGCGGCTAGTGGCGGCCCTCGCAGTTTTGATACACGACGATCCACCCCACCTCAGATGATCGGTATTTTCGGCGGCACATTCGATCCGATTCATTATGGTCATTTGCGGCCCGCCAGTGAAGTCCGGCATTCACTCGATCTTGACGCTCTCTATCTTGTGCCGGCCGCGAATCCGCCACACCGTGTATCTCCGATCGCAACACCGGCCCAACGCATGGCTATGCTGGAGTTGGCTATGACGGAGTTTCCGGATCTCAAGGCAGATGATCGTGAGCTGCAGCGTGGCGGCCTTTCTTATACGGTGGATACACTGCAATCATTTCGATCAGACTATCCGCAAACTGCACTTGTGTTACTAATGGGTACCGATGCCTTTGAAGGTATCGAAAGTTGGCATCAGTGGCAGCGGCTACCCGAACTGGCGCACCTCATTGTGATGCAGCGTCCAGGTTGGGAGCCAGAGAGCTCACGGGATTGGGTGGCTGAGCGCATCGCTTCCTCGGCATCAGAGCTGGCCACGCAGCTCGCCGGGCGAATCCTGTTTTATCCGGTGACGCCCCAGGCGATATCCGCAACCGGGATCCGCGAGGCGCTGGCAGCAGGTGGGCAGGTAAGCGGCATGTTGCCGCAGCCTGTATTGGATTACATCAACCAGAACCATATATATAGATAACTACACAGGCATATTTCTATGACACCCGAAGAGATTCAGCAGCGAATTGTTACCGCACTGGAAGACGCCAAGGCGCTTGATATCCGCGCGATTGATGTTCGCAACATTACAGACGTAACCGACTACATGGTTATTGCCAGCGGCACCTCAAGCCGTCATGTCAAATCTGTCGCCGACAAGGTTGCCAGCATTCTGCGTGATGCCGGTTGCAAGGCCATCGGGCGGGAAGGCGAGGACCTGGCAGAATGGGTGCTGGTCGACTTCGGTGACGTGATCCTGCACGTCATGCAGCCGGCAACACGCGATCTCTATCAACTCGAAAAATTGTGGGAGCACGGCGCTGGCGCAGACAAGGCGAGCAGTACCGCCAAATCCCGCACCTGAATTCAGCTGGGCTGGTGCGAATACTTTTACTTTCTGTTGGCACACGATTACCGGAATGGGTCGATCGTGCCTGCGAACATTATGCCCGGCGCATGCCAACGCATTGCCGATTTCAGTTGAAAGAAATCCCTGCAGGCAAGCGTACCAAGGGCAGTGACATTACTCGCATTCTGCATGACGAGGGTGAGCGGTTGCTGGCAGCGGTTCCGCGTGATTGCCATGTAATTGCACTGGAGCGTACCGGCAAGGCAATCAATACCGAAGCCCTGGCGGTGCAGATGAACAACTGGTTCTCCGGTGGTCGTGATATCGCCTTGTTGATTGGTGGCCCTGAGGGTCTTTCCCCCGAATGCCTGGACCGGGCCGATTCGCTCTGGTCGCTGTCAGACCTGACCCTGGCGCATCCGGTTGCCCGGGTTGTGCTGGCGGAACAGCTTTATCGTGCCTGGAGTATCCTCGAGAATCAGCCTTACCATCGGGCTAGCTAGGCCGGTGGTCCCGCCATCACGAGATCGCGGAAGAATCACATCCCCCGGCGGTTTATACTAGAAGACCGGAGTGCATTGATACGACGCCTGCCAGCAACCAGCCGAATTATTGCCGTGACAGATAAAAGCGATAGCAGTCGCAATACACCTTTCGTGATTCTGGCCTCTGCTTCGCCGCGCCGACAGGAGTTGCTAGGTCAAATCGGCGTCTCATTCCAGACAGTCGTGCCGGACGTCGACGAAACACCGCGAGAAAACGAGTCTGCCGATGCCTTCGTGGAGCGGCTGGCAGTGGAGAAGGCGCGCAACGGGTTGCTCTTGGCAAGCGAACTAGGCATGACTAACGCACCGGTATTGGGTGCCGACACATGTATTGTGTTCGACGGCGAGATTCTCGGTAAACCGGTGGACCGGGATCACGGCATCGCCATGCTGGCACGACTTGCCGGTCATAGCCATGAGGTATTAACCGGCGTTGCCCTGGTTGACGCTAGCCGGGAACAACACGCCATCAGTCGCAATAGGGTGACGTTTGCCCCAATGACCCCGGATGAGATTGCCGCCTACTGGGATACCGGGGAAGCTGCTGATAAGGCCGGCGCCTACGGGGTGCAGGGCAAGGCTGCGGCGTATATTGAACGAATTGAAGGAAGCTATTCCGGCATTGTGGGTTTACCGTTATTTGAGGTGGCCGGCATGTTAAAAAATTTGGGGATGCAATTGTGAGCGAAGAAATACTGATTAACGTCACGCCGCAGGAGACGCGGATCGCTATTGTTGAGAATGGTGTTCTACAGGAGGTCCATGTCGAACGGGCATCCAGCCGCGGAATCGTCGGCAATATCTACAAGGGCAAGGTTGTGCGTATTCTGCCCGGCATGCAGGCCGCCTTTGTCGAAATCGGACTGGAACGTACGGCCTTTCTTCATGCCGCCGATGTTTATGTTGCCGAGATAGACCGGAATGGCCACTACGAGCCGCCGCCGATCAATGAGCTGTTGCATGAAGGACAGGAAGTGCTGGTGCAGGTTTCGAAAGATCCGCTGGGAACCAAGGGCGCAAGATTGACCATGCACGTTACCTTGCCAGCACGTCACCTTGTCTACCTGCCATCGTCAAAGCATATCGGTGTGTCGCAAAAGATCGAGGATGATGAAACGCGGGAACGGTTACGTGAAATCGTCAAGACTGCCGTCGACGATGACGAGCCAGGAGGTTTCATTCTGCGCACCATGGCCGAGAATGCGTCGGAAGAGGAGCTGAAGGTCGATATCCGTTATTTGCGCAAGACCTGGAAACTGGTGAACGCAACAGTTGGTGGACTGCCGCCGGCCTCATTAGTGCACGAAGATCTGCCACTTGCCATGCGCGCCATGCGCGATATCGTCAGCAGTGAGACCGAGAAGGTTCGTATCGACTCACGCGAAACCTACCAGAAGGCAAAGGAGTTCGTTGTCGATTTTATTCCGGAGATTGAAGCGCGCATTGAATACTATCCGGGTGAGCGCCCCATCTTTGACTTGTATTCGGTTGAGGATGAAATCCAGAAGGCGTTGGAGCGCAAGGTACCGCTCAAATCGGGTGGCTATCTGATTATCGATCAGACCGAGGCCATGACCACGGTAGATGTAAACACCGGTGCATTTGTCGGGCACAAGAACCTGGAAGAGACACTGCTGAAAACCAATCTGGAAGCAGCCCAGGCGATCGCGCGTCAGCTGCGTCTGCGTAATCTCGGCGGTATTATTATTCTGGATTTCATCGATATGACTGATGAAGAACACAAGCGCATGGTAATGCGTGCACTGGAAAAGGCTATCAGTCGCGATCGAAGCAAGGTGCATCTGACCCAGATGTCGCCGCTTGGGCTGGTAGAGCTGACACGTAAACGGACTCGCGAAAGCCTGGAGCACGTCCTGTGCGAACCCTGCCCGGTATGTGAAGGCAGAGGTATGTTGAAAACTGCCAGGACCGTTTGTTATGAAATCTTTCGTGAAATTCTGCGCGAGGCCCGGCAGTTCGGGGGAGATCAGTATCTGGTTCTGGGCGCCCAATCGGTCATTGACATTCTGCTGGATGAAGAAGCGGAGGGGCTGGAGAAGTTGCAGGAGTTCATCGGCAAGCCAATCAACTTGCAAGTGGAACCACTTTATCACCCGGAACAATACGATGTGGTACTGGTCTGAAATATTAATGGCTACGCATCGTTTTTTTGTCTCGACTCGCATCGGTCTGTAGATGAGAAAGAAAATAATTCGTGCTGCCGGGCATGCCACGCGATGGACGACCTACGTCGGTGTTGCACTGCTGCTGATGGGTGTCGTCGTCTATGTCGCAGCGCGCCTGTGGCTGCCGACACTGATGTCGGATAAAAATCGTATCGAGCAGACGCTAAGCAAACTTTCGGGCCAGCAAATTGTCATCGAACGTATCGAACCGCACTGGGATGGCGCCTTCCCGGGAGTCGCTGTCCATGGCGTACAGATCGTCCCGGCAGGCCAGGCGCAGCCCTCTGTCGTACTGGAGCAGGTGCGTGTCACCATGTCACTCGTGCCGTTGCTGCAGGGCCGAATTGGCATTCACCGACTGGTCGTCGTCCGCCCCAGGATCTCGCTGGAACGGCGCCAGGACAAACGTTACCGAATCAGTGGTTTCGTGCCGACAGCGAACGGCCCCAAGGTAACCGACGGGCGATTTGCTGCCTGGTTGTTCGCACAACGGGAGCTGAGGATTGAGGGTGGCGAGTTGCACTTCATTGATCTTCATGCCCCCGAGACCACGCCGACACATCTGCTCGGCGTTAATCTTTCCCTTATCAATACGGGTAATCGACATCGGTTGACGTTCGACGCCGATTTTCCGGCGGAACTCTGTATCCATTGCTCATTCGATGCCGACATCGAAGGAAATCCGCTGGAAAGTGATGACTGGGGTGGTCGGATCAATATTGAGGCAGTGGGTCTGGACGTTGCTGGTCTCCCATATGCGGCTCGCAGCCGGTTACCGTCGGACCTGCGTGGTCGGCTCGATTTGCGCCTGCGCACCCAATGGGTACAGGGCAAGCCACGCGTAGCCCAGGGTGAACTTGATGCTTTCGGTATGATTTTGCCCGCGATAGTTTCCAGGCAGGAGCTGCCCATCGATCGTTTGCGTGGCAATGTTCGCTGGCAAGGGCGAGGTGATTCCTGGCGGCTTGATGTGAACAATGTTCTGCTTGCCATGGGTGGTGAACCCTGGTCAGCGGGTTATCTGCGCCTTGATCACAACCCTGAGTCTACCCACGCACGCATTCATCATATTGCTATCGAGCAACTGATTGCCTTCGGTCGCCGATTCAAATTGCCGGCTCAGGTTGAAACATACCTGAACGGCCTTCAGCCGACAGGGGGGCTGAACGATGTCGTGCTGAAATGGGATCGTCGATCCGAGGCAAAATCACGGTTTCAGTTGCGCGCGCGCCTGAATCGAATCGCGATTCGAAATTTCAACAAACTGCCTGGCATCGAGGGCCTTAGCGGGCACCTGGTGCTTGACGAGAATGCCGGAGATTTTCATTTCAACACGCGCAAGGCGAAGATGAGCCTGCCATATATGTTCCGTGAAACGCTGGCAGTGCGGAGCCTGCTTGGCCAGTTGCACTGGGAGCGGAAGGAAGATCGATGGGACATATCAGCCAGGGACATCAGGCTGGCCGGCGATGCCACGGCGCGAGGCAATATGATAATGCGCCTTCCTTACAACAAGGAAGAATCGCCATACCTGAAACTGCGCTTCGATTTTAATCGTGCCGATGGGAGCCAGGCCCCGAAATACCTGCCAATAAATCGAATGAAGCCCACCCTGGTTTCCTATCTGGATCATTCCATTGTTTCGGGTTACGGCGTTAACGGTCATGTGGTATTCGACGGCGAGACCCGGCATTACCCCTTCCGCGATGGTAACGGAACGTTCGAGGTGCAGGCCGATATTCGCGATGCCGTATTCAAGTATCTTCCGGGCTGGACACCGATCACTGCGGGTGAAGTGTCACTCCTGTTTCGCGGGCCGGAAATGCTGATCACGGCTCACTCTGGCCGGGTTGATAACCTGGAGGTGCATGACGTGGTCGTTCGCAAACGCGACCTGAAAAACCACGAGGAGCCGATTCGCGTGACAGGCCGTCTGACCGGGCCGGCAGAATCAGCATTGGCTGTTTTGCGCGCGTCACCACTGGCGAACATGAGCCAGGCCTGGCACCGGTTCCTGGCACCGGGATTTGAGGCGCAAGGCCCGAGTTCACTGAATCTTGATATCGACTTGCCGCGTCGAACCGGCGAGCCACCCCGGATCGACGGAGAGTTTCGATTAAATGGTGCAACCGTTGCAGTACCGGTAGCCGGATTCCATTTCGACGATGTCCATGGGCATGTTGGTTTTGGCCGGGGAGTTATTGGCCGTGGTGAGATGACGGCACGTTTTCTTGGTGAGCCAACGTCAGTGCATATCGCCGGCTCCGAGGTCGCCGGTGTATCGCGTACGACTTTCCGTGCCGAGGGGAGGCTGACTGCCACCGGTCTTGCGGGGCACTTCGGCGCCGGGGTTGCCCGGTTCTTGTCGGGCAACACCAGGTATGACGGAGAGCTGGTCATTCAACCTGGTCGGGTCGAGGCACGTATCAATTCAGATCTGGCTGGTTTTGAAACTGTGCTACCTGCACCTTATCACTCAATGACGTTGTCCGAGTCGCAACCGGTGCTTGAAACCGTGGAAAGCGATTACCAGCACCATCGCTTGCGCTTGCGACTGGGTGAAGACACAACCGGCGTGCTCGATTTCGGAGTTCGGGACGATCATTGGCAGTTTACGGGCGGTCACATCGCGCTGGGAAAAGGCTCGATGGAACTGCCTGAGCATGATGGCCTGCAAGTCAGTTTGTACAGTCCGCGATTGCAGGGGGACGCCTGGGCAGAGTTGATTTCCGGCGGGGATGGCGGCGCGGGACTACCTGACTTTCTTCAGGAAATCAGCGCGGATATCAGCGAATTGAATATATTCGGTCGCCAGATCGGTCAATTCCAGTTTGATTTACGCCGTAAAGGCAAGCAATGGGCAGGCAACACTGCCGGCGACACCATGAACGGCAAGGTCAAAATCGCGGTCGATGGCCGTAACAGCCAGATCGAACTGGACCTGGCGCGCCTGCGCATTCCTGAAAAAACCCGCGAGACCAGAAGTGGGCTGGTCGACCCCAGGGCATTGCCTACCCTGGGTATCAAGGCAAGGCAGCTTGTCGTTGGTGAGACAGACTTCGGCGCACTCGATTTCTGGGCGGCACATACGGATATTGGCTGGCGGGTGATGCAATGCAATATCACGCGACCGGAACTGTCGCTACTGGCAAGCGGCAACTGGTATTCCATCCTTGGACGCGATTCAGTAGAACTCAACACCCAGATCGACAGTAACAACCTCGGCGGGTTATTGACGGTGCTCGGTGCCAAGGACCAGCTGGAGATGGGCAAGCTGGCACTGACCATGGGGTTCCGTTGGAGGGAGGATGATACGAGGCCTGGTCTGCAAAATCTGGACGGTACAGTTGAACTTAGATTGAAAGACGGTACGTTACTCAATGTGAAGCAGGGCGCGGCCCGACTTGCCGGCGCACTGAATTTCGCGGCCTTGACCAAGTATGCCAGCATGGATTTTGAGCCGGTTACCGGCGCCGGCTTCCCGTTTTCCGAGATCGCTGGTCGTATCGCAATCAAGAACGGGAATGCCTATACCGACGGCATCAAGGTCGATGGTGGAAGCGCGGATATTATCGCCAGGGGGCGAGTCGGGCTGGCAGCAGAGGATTTCGACCTGGTGGCCGATATTTATCCCAACCTGCGAGGTGGTCTCACGATCGCTACGGGATGGCTGTGGGGACCGGCAACGGCTGCGATCATCCTGGCGGCGCAGGAGGTGCTGAAAAAAGAGATCGCCGAAGGTACACGAATTACCTATACCGTAAGCGGAAAATGGCGCTCGCCCAAAATCGAGCGGGTGGTTCGCAAACGTAGTCCTGACGCAGAACAGGGTGAATAGCGCTCTCAGGAGTGCTAGATTAAGCCGCACGCTCCCACGCCGGGGAATGCCTGATAAGGACCAAGTTATGTCGACTGGTTGGCGAATCTGGCCCATTTTGACGGTCTGCATGTGCAGTGCAAGTGTCGGCTATGC
The DNA here is from genome assembly GCA_022340825.1 of Acidiferrobacterales bacterium. Lineage (GTDB taxonomy): Bacteria > Pseudomonadota > Gammaproteobacteria > Acidiferrobacterales > JAJDNE01 > JAJDNE01. The sequence continues at coordinate 9,879 of JAJDNE010000036.1, forward strand.
CGAAACGCTGGAAATCACGTCAACGGAGTGGGCGCGGCCCCGAAGCGGCAACCAGATCATTTCCTTTACGGTGTTGCAGGGCGTCGTAGAGCATCTGGAACAGCGACCAAAATCCGCTGTTACCATTCACTACGCTGGTGGTGACGAGGGATTGCTATGGGCCGAGGAGTTGCGTGGCTGGTTGGTGGCGTTGGGCGTCACCGGAGATCGCATAATTCTGGTGCCGGGGTTGGCAGAACATGATCGAATTGTGCTAGAAACTTTTTGATAGAGGGGTAACGGGGTGAAACTGGCTGCAGCAATTCAAATGGCGTCCGGACCAAAGGTCAACGCAAATCTGACCGAAGCCAGGCGGCTGATCGCGGCCGCGGCAGATGCCGGTGCCGGACTGGTAGTGTTGCCGGAAAATTTTGCGCTGATGCCGATGAAGGAGGCCGATCGTCTCGAAATCGTTGAGCCCTACGGTGATGGCCCGATTCAGAAATTTCTTTCATCACAGGCCCGGCAACACGGCATCTGGATTGTCGGCGGCACTATACCACTGAAGGCTGAAGACAAGCATAAGGTTAGTCCCGCCTGCCTGGTCTTTGACGACAAGGGCGAAATGGTCGGTCGCTATGACAAAATGCATCTGTTTGATGTCATTCTTGAAAATGGAGAAAAATATAATGAGTCGGTCAGCCAGGAGCCTGGCAACCAGGCAGTAGTACTGGAGACGCCATTCGGACGTCTTGGGCTCGCTGTTTGTTACGATCTCCGTTTTCCCGAACTGTTTCGGCGGATGCTGGATCAGGGTGCGGAAGTATTCGCGGTGCCATCTGCATTTACCGAAATTACAGGCCGGGCACATTGGGAAGTATTGGTACGGGCTCGTGCCGTCGAGAATCTGGCTTATGTAATCGCCGCTGCCCAGGGCGGTTACCATGTGAACGGGCGTGAGACGCATGGTGACAGCATGATAGTCAACCCATGGGGAAAGGTGATCGATCGGTTACCACGCGGTTCCGGCTACGTGCTGGCCGATATAGATCTGCAGCGCATGGCCTCCATTCGAAGCAGTCTGCCCAGTATCCAGCACAGACGTATTCGCTTCGAGCAAAGCGCTTAATCGATTCCGCTGTGACAAAAGCATCGCCGCGGCACCTTGCTGCGGTACAAGTTTGTAGTGCAGCGAGCAAGAAAGTTCTTGTGATTGCTGCCAGTCATTCTGCTATTGCAGAAAACCGGTGGATATTCAGGCATGGAAGAAACTTACACTGACAAAACGGAAACGCTAGTCGAACTGCAAGCGTCACTGGCGCAGGAAGATCTGGCCGCAGTGCGAGCACTAATCGAGCCGTTACATCCGGCGGATATCAGCGGGCTGCTCGCAAGTCTCCCGACTGACAAACGAAAAACCGTATTTTCCCAGATCCCGCTATTCCTTACCGGCGAAGTGCTGCTGGAATTGCCGGAAAGTATACGCGCAGATCTGGTTGCCGCTATGGATCACGAATCCATCGTGGCCGCGGCACAATCCCTCGATACGGATGATATCGCCGACTTGCTGCCGGAGTTACCGGACGAAGTCATTGCCCAGATTCTGTTTTCCCTGGACAAGCAGGACCGGCAACGTCTCGAAGCGGTGCTGCCCTACCCGGAAGACACTGCCGGCGGGCTGATGGATGTTGATGCGATTACGGTGAGGGAAAATATTACTGTGGAGGTCGTGTTTCGGTATCTGAGGATGCGTGGTGAACTGCCTGAGGGCACCAACAAGCTATTTGTTGTAGACCGTGCTGATCGCCTGATCGGAACACTGCTGCTGGGTCCGCTACTGACATCGGATCCAGGTATGCGTGTAGGACAAATCATGGACCATGACCCAGTGAAGTTTGATGCGATGACATCGGACAAAGAGGTGGCCGCGGCGTTCCAGCGCTACAACCTCATCAGTGCACCGGTGGTGGGGGAAGATGGTCACCTGCTCGGTCGAATCACCGTGGATGATGTGGTCGATGTCATGCGCGAAGAGGCGGCCCGTTCGGTGATGGCGCCGGCAGGCCTCAGTGAGCAAGAAGATATTTTTGCGCCAGTGGCACGCAGCAGTCGCAATCGTGCGCTGTGGCTTGGAATCAATCTGGTGACCGCTGTTCTTGCGTCGTGGGTGATCGGATTTTTTGAATCCACTATCGAGAAAGTCGTGGCGCTTGCCGTGCTGATGCCCATTGTTGCAAGCATGGGTGGCAATGCCGGCACCCAAACCGTCGTACTCGTGGTTCGCGGACTTGCCATGGGAAACATTACGCACGGCAATACACGTCGTGTGCTAATGAAGGAACTGGCGGTTGGTATCGTTAACAGCTTGCTATGGGCTATTGCCGTCGCTGGAATCGTTCTGATCTGGTATCGCAGCCCCTTGCTAGCAGGAGTCATCGCGATCGCCATGGTAGTCAACCTGGTGTTTGCCGCGCTCTCGGGAGTATTGATTCCTCTGGCATTGCGACGGGCTGGCGTCGATCCGGCGATTGCCAGTGGCGTGATCCTGACGACCGTTACCGATGTCGTTGGCTTTCTGGCATTCCTCGGGTTGGCCGCGCTGGTCCTGGCGTGAACGGCGGTTGGCGAAGTTGATTGCTATTACCGCGCGCAACGGAAAATGGACCATTTATCCGGTAGACATGGAGGGGTACTAGTCCCTGTGCCATATTGATTGGTAACTCAACTCGTTGTCTAGATGGCCAGGATAATGGTCCCCAATATACTCAAGGTTGTCACCAAAGCGATCAAGGAAAAACGCTGCGCTGCAATACGCTACTATAACCAGCGCGAGATTCGCATTATTGAGCCGCACGCAATCTACACCAACGAGCGTGGCGAGTTGGTCGCCGACTGTTACCAGACCCGGGGTTTCTCGTCGTCTGGTCGTCCACCGCCTTTCTGGCGACCATTCCGACTGAAGAAGATCGCCGCGATTTCATTGTTGAAAGAGAGCTTCAATATTCGTAACGCCGAGGGATTTAGTGCCAATCGGTTAAAGTATCGAAACGGTCTTGTTGCGATCGTCGAGGACGAGCGTCCTTCATTTTTATATCCCGAGCATGTACTGCATGAAATCGGGCCATTTCTGCCCACTCGAAATATACGTCGTTAATAACAGATCGGTCGTCAACCGACTCTTGTTTCGTTAGCGTTGTCCACTAACTCGTGCAATTGTCGTATGTCGTGAGTCGACATCACAGCTCGCGCCAGCTCTTCCAGTTCCTCAGCACTGGATTCACGGACGATCTTTTTAATTTCCAGCAACGTTGCCGGGTGCATACTGAATTCAGTAAGCCCGAGGCCGATCAGCAGGCGCGTATAACGTACATCACCAGCCATCTCACCACACATTGCAACCGGAATGCCGGCGGCACGGCCGGCATTTATCGTGGTAGCAATCAATCGCAATACGGACGGATGAAGTGGGTCGTAAAGGTAGTTGACGGCATCGTCGACCCGGTCTATCGCCAGGGTGTACTGAATAAGATCATTGGTGCCGATTGAAAGAAAATCCAGATGCGGCGCGAACAGGTCAGCAGTAACGGCTGCAGCCGGCACTTCAATCATACCGCCAACGAGCACATCGGGGTCGAAAGGTCGGCCTTCCTGACGCAGCTCCTGCTTCAGCTCCTCAATCAATTCCAGTACGCGAACCAGTTCGCTCTGGCTGGAAAGCATAGGGATCATCATTTTGACCGAGCCGTGGACAGCTGCACGTAGTATCGCCCGCAGTTGCGGACGAAACAGGCCTGGATCGCTCAGGCACAGGCGAACGGCGCGCAGACCCAGCGCTGGATTGATGGTCACTGGACCGGCACTTGCGCCACCATCCACTTGCTTGTCAGCACCCAGGTCAAGGGTGCGAATTGTCACCGGTCGACCGTCCATTGCCTTGATCACCTTGCGGTAGGCGCGAAACTGCTCTTCTTCGGAAGGTGGCTGCGCCCGGTTCATGTACAGAAACTCGGTTCGATACAGACCGATACCTTCGGCGGATGCCTTGATCGCCGCCTTGACGTCAGCGGCCAGCTCGATGTTGGCCAGCAGATGAATTTGGCGGCCATCTATCGTCACCGATTTGGACTTGCGCAGTGATTCAATTTCTTTCTTCAGTCGTGCAATTTCACGCTGGCGCTTTCGGTACTCTTTTTGAACGGACTTGTCAGGGCTGATGATCAGCACACCGCGCTTGCCGTCGACGATCAACTCTTCACCGTTACGGATGTACTGGGTAGCGCTATGGGTTGATACAATCGCAGGGATACCGAGACTGCGGGCGAGGATTGCTGTGTGGGAAATCGGACCACCGAGATCGGTGACGAAGGCCTTTATGCGATTGTGCTTCAGCAATACCGTATCCGCCGGAGTCAGATCGTTGGCAACGATAATCTGCCCGGCCTCAACTGACTCTTCCTGTTCAACATCCTGTGGCATTACCAGATTGCGCATAACGCGCTCAACAACCTGGTCGACATCAGTGCGCCGGTTGCGTAGGTAGGGGTCGTCCATTTGTTCGAAAATGCGACCCAGTTCCTGGCCCTGAATGCTCAGTGCCCATTCGGCGTTACGCTTGTGTTTGCGTATGTTCTCGATCGGCGCATCTGCAATCAGCTTGTCAGCAAGTATAAGTATATGGGTTTCGATAAAACTGGCAGCCTCTGCCGGCGCATTGGCGGGAATGTGTTCATGCACGCGTTCAAGCTGCTGACGCGAATAATCAATTGCCTGCTGGAAGCGCTCGACTTCCTTTTCAACCAGAGGCTTGGGCACGTTGTATTCAGGAACCGATATCTGTGCCCGACGCAGGACATAGGCCTTGCCGATGCATATACCACTACTGACACCCGTGCCGTGCAGCGCCAGCATTATTCGTCTTCCCCGAAGTAGTCTTCAATCAACGCGACAATCGCCTTGATGGCAGCGTCCTCGTCTGATCCGTCGGTACACAACTCGAGTTTTGTCCCCTTGCCCGCCGCCAGCATCATGATGCCCATGATACTTTTCGCATTAACGGTTTGCCCGTTTTTCGCGAGCGTAATGTCGCTGCTGAATTCCGAGGCCAGTTTGACAAATTTGGCTGACGCCCGTGCATGCAGTCCGAGTTTGTTTGCGATCACAACATCCTGGCAGATCATCCCTTCATTTCCCTCAATCCTTTGGGGCCGCTGGGCCAGATCACGCATTCACGCCCGCCCTCCGCTGCTTTCTCTGCCAACTGCTCCAGCGACAGATGACGATAATTCAACACCCGTAGCAGCATGGGCAGGCTGATACCGGTGACCAACTCGATCCGCCCCGTTTCCAGTAAATTGCAGGCAGCGTTGCTATGGGTGGCACCGTAGATGTCGGTCAGGATCAACACGCCATCGCCATCGTCCAGTGCTTCAACAGCTTCGCCAATGAGCGACAACATCTTTTCCGGTGATCGGTGGTGTGCTGCAAGGCTTACCAGTTGTTCGGGCACCTCGTTTCTGATGCTCGACGCCTCATCAATCAGATGTTGTCCGGTTTCACCGGTTGTCAGTACCAGTACGCCAATCATGTTAACTCCCGGTGTCTTACCTGGGTTTGTACGTTTTTTGCGGCAAAATACCTCGCCAAACGCTCGGTTAAATACACTGACCGGTGCTGGCCGCCAGTGCAGCCAACAGCGATCGTTAAATAGGTCCGGTGTTCCTGTTCAAAGGCAGGCAGCCACTTTTCCAGAAACGAAGAAATTGCCTGAAACATTTCGTCGACAGCATCCTGACGCTGCAGAAAATCAATGACCGGTTCATCAAGCCCGGTGTGCATGCGCAATTCCGGTTGCCAATACGGGTTGGGCAGACAGCGTACATCGAATACGTAGTCGGCATCCATAGGCGTACCGTGTTTGAATCCAAACGAGCGAAACAACAAGGTCAGGGCGCCGGTGCCAGGCCGCAACGCAAATTCTCTTACCTGTTGTCGCAGCTGGTGTGGTGTAGTGTAGGTGGTATCAATGCGCAATGTCGCTTTCGATGACAGCGGGTTGAGCCGTTTTTTTTCCAGTGCGATTCCCTCGAGCAATGATACGTCTTCATCAGTCAGCGGGTGCTTTCGCCGTGTTTCCTTGTAGCGTTTTATTAAAATGGAATCGTCTGCCTCCAGAAACACAATCTCATAGTCGACTCCCAGCTCTGACAATTTGCGCAAGGCGTCGGGGAGCTCCCCCAGAAAGGTTCGGTTGCGCGCATCAATACCAACCGCGACGCGGGTTACGGGCGTATCGGCCGACTCCTTCAACTGTTCTGCCAGATGCGGTAATAGTTTTGCCGGCAGGTTGTCAATACAGTAGAAGCCCGAGTCTTCCAGGGCGTGGAGGGTGATGCTCTTTCCTGATCCCGACAGGCCACTAATAATTAATAAACTCATTCCTGTTCTTTCTTGATTAGTGCGTGGTGTTTTTCCAGGAACTCTTCCATGGGATTCATGCCCCACATTCGCAGAATATGGGAGCGGGTGGCAGCCTCCACCAGTACCGCGAGATTCCGGCCCGGGGCAACATAGAGCACGACTTCCGGAATGCTAAGACCAAGTATGGTGCGCGAACCGGTTTCTGCCTGCAAACGATCGACCTTGCTCAGGCGTTCCTCGGTCAGACGTTCGAGGCGAATGATAAAGTGAATGTTTTTTTTGTGACGTACGGCGGTCTCGCCGAACATGGTGCGCACATCAATGATACCCAGGCCACGTACCTCAAGGTACTCCAGTAGCTCATGACGCAAGCTCTGACCCACCAGATATTCCGGATCGGAACGAACCAGCTCCACCGCATCATCTGCGATCATCCGGTGACCGCGGCTAAGTAGTTCCAGTGCCAGTTCGCTTTTACCAATACCGGCTTCACCGGTTATCAGCACGCCAATGCCCATGACTTCAATAAAGACACCGTGCACTGTCTCCCGTGGCGCCAGGGCTCTTGTCAGGAACGCCTGCAGAGCGTCAATAATGACCGGGCTGGGGAGATCTGAACGGCAGAACGGCAGTCGATGCTGGTCAGCCGCCTCTACCAGGTCGTCGTCGATCTCTTGTTTGCACAGAATCACCAATGATGTTGATGCACACTGAAACAGGTCTTGCACCGCCTGTTGGCGTTGGGCCGGGTCAAGGCCGCGCAGATATTCCAGCTCCGTTTGCCCGATAACCTGTACGCGATTGCGGTGGACATAATTGAGGTGCCCGACCAGGGCCATGCCCGGGTATTTTGCGCTGGGCGGTTCCAGTGAACGATCGCCGCCCGCTTTGCCTGCGATCCAATGCAGTTGCAGGGCTTGCTGTTGACGGTCAACCAGTTCGCTGGTGGTAAGAGTTGGATTCATGAGGCCTGCTGATAGCCGGAATCAAAGGTACGCAGGAAATTATAAACGTCCTCGCAACTTCTTGCATTGAGCAGTTGCTCGCGGTTCTCCTCTTTACTAAAGAGCTTCGCGAGCTGCGCCAGCAGTTGCAAATGTTCCTCCGTTGCCTCTTCCGGTACCAGCAAGGCAAAGACAAGTTTGACCGGCTGATTGTCAACCGACTCGTAGTCCATTGGCTCCGCGAGGATTGCAAAGGCGCCAATCGCCCGGGGCAATCCCGCCATTCGGCCGTGGGGCAGGGCGACACCATTGCCGACACCCGTGCTGCCGAGCCGTTCACGATCAAACAGCGACTGGAATGCAGACTGGCTGTCCACTTCCGGTGCGTCCTGTTGCAGCAATTCACTGAGTTTTTCCAGCAAACGTTTCTTGCTACCCGCACTGATCGCGCAGTCGATGCGGTGTTCGGTTAATAGTTCATGTAGTCGCATAGCCAGTGCCCACCCCGGGACTTACAGCGTTGAATGCTTGTGCTGCACTCCATCACGCTGGTGATGATCCGCCGACTTTTCTTTTAACTTCAGAACCTGGCGATCCAGCTTGTCAGCCAGTGAATCGATTGCCGCATACATATCGGCACCTTCGGCATTGGCATGCAACTGGGCGCCCTTGGCGTTGATGGTTGCCTCCGCGAGGTGCCGGGTTTTTTCCACATGCAGCACCACGTTGGTGTTGGTGACATGATCAAAGTGTCGCTGAATGCGTTCCATTTTCTCATTGACGTAATCGCGAAGTGGATCGGTGATGTCGATATTTTGTCCGGTAATCGTATTTTGCATAGTGCGAACTCCAGGTGCTCAAACGAGCGACTTTCGTAGGTTGGATGGAGGTATATTCATGGATTCCCGATATTTGGCGATAGTACGGCGGGCAACGTTGATGCCCTGTTCGCCAAGCATCTCGGCGATCTTGCTGTCACTGATCGGTTTATCTGCTGATTCTGCCTCAATGATCTTGCCAATCAGTGAGCGTATCGCGGTGGCGGAACAGGTGCCACCATCAGCGGTACCGACGTGGCTTGAGAAGAAATATTTCAGTTCGAACACACCGCGCGGTGTCAGCATGTATTTGTTGGTTGTCACGCGAGAAATAGTGGACTCATGCATCTCGACCGCCTCTGCGATGTCATGTAGTACCAACGGCTTCATGGCTTCCGGGCCGTGGTCGAAGAAGGCACGCTGACGGTCGATGATCTGGCGAGCTACCTTTAACAGTGTATCGTTGCGGCTGTGCAGACTCTTGAGGAACCACTTCGCCTGCTGTAACTGTTCCTGCAGATATTTGTTGTCAGCACTGTTTTTGCCGCGCTCAATCAGTTTCTCATACTGTTTGTGTATCTGCAGTCGGGGGGAGACTTCGCCGTTTAGCTCTGCGCGCCAGATGCCCTTCACCTTCTTGACGATAATGTCGGGAATCACATAGCTCGCCTGCGGCGCATTGACGCCCGAGCCAGGTCGTGGATTCAGCTGATGGATTAGCTGTACGGCACCCTGCAAATCTTCCTGTTTCAGTTTCAGCTTCTTTCGCAGCTGACCGTGGTCGCGGTTGGCCAGCAACGCCAGATTCTCTTCCGTGGCCAGGTTGCGGGCATGTTCCAGGTACGGGGTGCAGGGATCAAGGATACGCATCTGCAGACGCAGGCATTCCGCGAGGTTGCGTGCGCCGACGCCCAGCGGGTCGAAATTCTGGATCTGGTGCAACACTGCCTGGACTTCTTCGACCTCAACCTCGTCATTCTCGTCTGACAGGGTGTCGCACAGATCCGCCAGGTCGGCCTGTAGATAACCGTCATCATCAATGGCATCGATGATGGTCATGGCGATTTCCCGATCACGGTCGGAGAACACGGTCATCTGCATTTGCCAGATGAGGTGATCCTGCAGGCTTTGCTCGGGGCTGTTACGTGAATCGATATCAGGCAATTCACTGCTGCTGTCATTACGGTTGGCAGGGGCGACTGGCAAATCAAACGGATCGCTCCACTCCTGATCAGCTTCAGGGTCACCATTGGGCGCCCCGTCTTCCATTTCGGTGTCGGTTGCGCGAATTGCCTCGTCGCTACTCTCTTCCCGGGTTTCACCCGATTCCGGTTTGCTGCCTTCGTCTTCGGTCTCTTCCAGCAGCGGGTTACTTTCCAGCGCCTCCTGAATCTCCTGCTGAAGTTCCAGTGAGGAAAGCTGCAATAGTCGAATTGCCTGCTGAAGTTGCGGGGTGATGGTCAGGTGTTGACCAAGCTTCAGTTCAAGAGACTGCTTCATGCCCGGGAGGAGTGTATAAGACGAGGTGTCATGGATTGGTGCTGCTGTTTGCTGAATCTGGTGTCTTTATCTAATTCTAGTCCATTTCTTCCAGAGTGAGGATAGGCTGGAGAAAAACTTTGTCGTCGCCGTTATAGCGAGAAATCGTCGCCCAGATAGACGCGCCTCACGTCTTCATTTGCCAGGACCTCGGCCGGGGTGCCAGCAGTCAGAATCGCGCCTTCACTTAAAATATAGGCGCGATGGCAGATTTTCAGGGTTTCGCGGACGTTGTGGTCAGTAATCAGAACGCCAATTCCGCGTTCCTGCAAATGCCTGATCAGGTGCTGGATTTCAATTACCGAGATCGGGTCGACGCCGGCAAACGGCTCATCCAGCAGGATAAATGCGGGTTCAGTCGCCAGTGCCCGGGCAATTTCGGCCCGGCGCCGCTCGCCGCCAGAAAGACTGATGCCGAGCGTGTTGCGTCGCTCGGTGATATGCAGGTCCTGCAGCAGCTGCTCCAGTTTATGCTGGCGCTGCTCCTCATTGAGTTCGGGCCGGGTCTCGAGGATCGCCATGATGTTTTGTTCCACCGTCAGCTTTCGGAATATCGAAGGCTCCTGCGGTAAATAGCCGACACCGAGTCGCGCGCGCCGGTGCATTGGCAGCGCGGTGATATCTTTCTGATCCAGTGTAAGACTGCCAGCGTCAGCGCCAATCAATCCCACGATCATGTAAAAGCAAGTTGTCTTGCCGGCGCCGTTGGGTCCGAGCAGGCCCACTACCTCGCCACTCACGACTTCCAGTGATACGTCACGCACCACCTTGCGGCCCTTGAAGTCCTTGCTCAATCCGGTGGCGATCAATTTACTCATGGTGTTTTATGGCCAGCTGATTACTATTTTGGCGCGACCTTAGGCCGGGGCCGGAGTTCGGCCACAACGGGGCTGGCATTGTTATCCCGATCCGCAATGATGTGATTGTCATCCAGGTGGTAGGTAAGTTTGGTGCTGCGAATTGTATCCCGGCCGCGCGTTGTAATCACGTTGCCGGTTATCACCACGGTATTGTTGACTGCATCGAATTCCAGGCGCTCACCTCGAATCACCGTCAGATCGATAGCGTTCGTCGCTCCTTTCCGCAGCACGATGGGTTGGCCGCTGGCATTGACAGTGGCGACTTCATTCTCGTGTTGCCGAACTGTGGCCTTGTCGGCACGAATATACAGATCAGCACGTGTCAGTCTGACTTTGCCACGATAGTTCGACAGGCCGCTGACATGGTCGTAATGAATTGTGTTTGCTTGCAGATAGATCGGTGCCCCGGTCTCGGCATGAACGCCGGGCAGCAGGGATGCGCTTGCCAGGATCGAGAGACATGCACGTCGGATTGCGGATTGTGTCAGCATGAGATCCTTGATTCAGGGCTTTAGCGAAATATGGGCGCTTTGGGTGCGGACATCACCAACCACCCGGCCATTTTGCTTCCGGAGTATATGCACATTGCTTTCCATATAGATTTCCTTGCCATCGTCCGGGTAGCGTGCCTTGTCGGCCCGGGTGTCGATCTGTATACCGTTGGACTGATACTGGATCAGGTGCACCCTGTTTAATCGGGATAGCTTGTCGGCTGGAAAATGCGCCAGATGATCCGCCCGCAATTCGTAACTTTTACGACCACGTGGGTCTGTGCTGGTGACATGCATACCATCAATGGTGTAGTCCGGCGTATCTGGTGTACCGGTAACAAGCGGTGCTTCAGTCAGGTGAAGCAGGGTCGACACCCACCAGAGCAGGCCCGCAAAAAAAAGCGCTACGGCGATGACGATGATGCGTTTTCTGTCCATGGATCCGGATGACCGGTTTAACCTTGAGCGTGACTACAGGTAGCGCCGCATTTCGATCGCATAGTTGCCCTGGGCGAACATGACCATTTCGCAGAATTCACGGGCAGCGCCACAACCACCCGCACTTGGTGTTACCCAGTGTGAGTGCTCTTTCACCATCGGATGGGCATCGGCGACCGCTACCGACAGACCGGTTTTCAGCATGATCGGCAGGTCGACAATATCGTCGCCGACAAAGGCGGTCTGTTCGGGCGTGAGGCCAAGCTCGGCAATCAGTTGCTCATAAACAGGCAGTTTGTCCTGCGCGCCCTGATGAAGGTACTTGATGTTAATGTCGCGCGCCCGGTGCTTGACTACCTCCGACTGACGACCGGTAATGATGGCGGTCTCGACACCGTTAGCAACCAGCATTTTCATACCGTGACCGTCACGCGAATTGAAAGCCTTGTATTCCTGACCATCGTCGCCCATAAACAGGGTGCCGTTGGTGAGCACACCATCGACATCAAAAATCGCCAGCTTGATCACTTGCGCCCGCTGTAACACTGCTTCATCAATGTCGAACATGGGCGCGATATCGGCCGGCGCCGTGGGTCGTTCTGTCCCCATCAGACTACTCCCTCCCGAAGCAGGTCCTGCATGTTGAGTGCACCGAGTACGTGATTGTCGTTGTCCACCACAAACAGGCCGTTGATTTTCTTGTCCCGCATCAGTTGAACCGCTTCCGCGGCGAGTCGGTCTTCATGGGTGGTCACCGGATTCGCTGTCATGACTTCGTGTATCGAGGCGCTGTAGACATCAACACCCTGTTCCAGGGTGCGGCGCAAGTCGCCATCGGTATAGATGCCGACCAGTTGCTGCTTCACGTTGACAACGGCAGTCATACCCAGGCCCTTGCCCGACATCACCAGCAAGGCGTCGCGCAGGCTGGTGTCTTCATTGACTACCGGTAACTGGTCGCCGCTATGCATGATGTCTTTCACATACAGCAGCAAGCGCCGGCCCAGCCGCCCTCCCGGGTGTGAGCGTGCGAAGTCTTCCTCGGTGAAGCCGCGTGATTTCAACAGCGCAACTGCTAGCGCGTCACCCATTGCCAGTGTCACCGTGGTGCTGGCAGTGGGCGCGAGGTTTAGCGGGCAGGCCTCTTTCTCAACACCAATGTCCAGCGTTACATCCGACTGCTGTCCCAGTTCGGAGTTGACGTTTCCGGTCATGGAAATCAGTTTTACGCCCATGCGCTTGATAATCGGCAGGATCGTCAGTATTTCGGTGGTGGTACCGGAATTGGAAATTGCCAGCACGACATCATCGGTCGTAATCATGCCCAGGTCGCCGTGACTGGCTTCGCCCGGGTGGACAAAAAATGCCGGGGTACCGGTACTGGCCAGGGTTGCGGCAATCTTGCCACCAATGTGACCGGATTTGCCCATGCCGACCACGACCACACGTCCGCGACAGCCAAGCAGGGTTTCGCAGGCGTGGACAAAGGATTCGTCTATCCGCTCGGCGAGTGCTGCCACAGCCTCGGCTTCAAGCGTGATCACGTTTCGTCCGAGTTCCTGAAAAGGTGCGTGAGTCATATTTTGTGTTAAAGGTTGACCATTGGACCGGATTATTATCGTTGGTGTCAGTATATCCAATCACCGCTCAAATATCCCAATTCGCCAGGGTGATCGGTGTATCATTTGCCTATGACTGAAGAGCTTATGGTTGGCACCGTTGGCTGGAACCACGGCGACTGGGTTGGCGGCTACTATCCTGATGACATGCCCGACGAGTGGCGCTTCGGCTATTACAGTAACGATTTTCGCGCGGTACTGGTGCCGGGTGACCATTTTACCGACGCACAGTTGTCCGTGGTCGACGACTGGCTTGAGGACTGCGATGAATCTTTCCGTTTCGTTGTCGAAATACCGACTGACCTGCTGCCCGAATCAGCGTGCGACCGGCTGACAGAATTCCTGGACAGGCTGGCAGGCCTGGGTGGACGTGCAGCCGGTTATTACATTGATCTGAGCGCGGTTGATTTGGACCGGATCGGGGTGAGTGACCTGCTTGAACGCATTGCCAATCGAGGACCGCTTTGCGTGAATATGCCGTTGTCGAGTATCAACTCTGACGATCTGGATGAAGTCCTGTCGCGTTTGCAGGTCGGCCGGTGCTGGTTGCCAAATGCTACGCCAGCGCCGGTAGCGGGCGGTGGCCTGATGCTGGCATTGACCGATACGAAGGATCCGAAGAAACAGCGTCACATCGTTGAAGCACTGGAAGACTGGATGAAACTAAGTGGCGGGGTCGCCGGCGTATTTTTTTACGGCGGGGTCAAGGCAACAAAGGCGGCCAGCCAAACACGCATTATCGCCGAGATGTTGGGGATCTGACCTTTTAGCAGTATTGCGCCGCCAATAGTCGTTGGCGGATGCGTTTCGGTTCTGCCGGTGCTACATTCATCTATTGGTAAACGCTACGTCCTGTCAAATAAAAAGCAATTAATGATTCCTGAGAATAACAATTTGGATAGCGTGGTCGACATCAAAGACCTGACCTTTCGCTATGGTAGTCGGGTCATTGTCGACAAGCTGTCGTTAACTATTCCACGCGGCAAGGTCGTCGCCATTATGGGTGGCAGCGGTTGTGGCAAGACCACATTGTTGAACCTGATTGGTGGACGGATCAAACCGGATTCCGGCACGCTGCTGGTCGATGGTCAGTCGGTCCCCGATCTTAGCAAGAGCGAGCTGTTTGATTTACGGAAACGCATGGGCATGTTGTTTCAAACCGGCGCTTTGCTTACCGACCTATCCCTGTTTGAAAACGTCGCCTTTCCAATTCGCGAACACACGCAACTGCCGGAAGCGATTCTGCGCAAGGTTGTACTGATGAAGCTGGAGCGGGTCGGCTTGCGCGGCGCCTGGCGCCTGATGCCGTCCGAGTTATCCGGCGGTATGGCACGCCGTGCGGCACTGGCACGCGCGATTGCGCTTGAGCCAATGATGATCATGTACGACGAGCCATTTACCGGTCTCGATCCGATTTCCAAGGGTGTGATCGCCAAGCTGATCAAGGAGTTGAACGAGGTGCTGGGTATTACCTCGATCGTTGTATCCCACGACGTCGCGGACACTTGTGCAATTTCAGACTATGCCTACCTGATGGGAGAAGGACGCATTATTGGCGAAGGCCTACCGAGCGAGGTACAGCAGTCGAAATCTGAGCACGTGCGTCAGTTTATGGAAGGACTGCCTGATGGACCGGTGCCTTACCAGTATCCGGCGCCCGACTACGTGGAAGACCTGTTAACCGGGGACGCCAGCTGATGCAAAAGAGTGGGCTCTCGGCATTTCTTGCACGGCGGGGTCAGGCGCTATCGCGAATCTGGCAACAGTATGGCGGCCTGGATTTGTTTCGAAATATTGGCGAACGCACCCTGAATACTGTTTCCCGCCTCGGGCGGGCGACGCTGTTTCTCTATGAAACAGTAGTCGGCATGACCTATCTCGTGCCACGGTTTTCGTTAGTCGTTCAGCAAGTGTTCAATGTTGGTGTTCTAACCTTATTAATTATCCTGGTGTCGGGTCTGTTTGTCGGCATGGTGCTTGCCCTGCAAGGCTACAACACGCTGGTTACCTTTGGCGCCGAGGAGAGTCTGGGGTTAGTGGTCGCGTTGACGCTGCTGCGCGAACTGGGCCCGGTGGTTACCGCGCTATTGTTTGCCGGTCGTGCCGGGTCGGCGTTGACTGCCGAAATCGGGCTGATGAAAGCAACTGAACAACTGGCAGGCATGGAGATGATGGCGGTTAATCCGATCAAGCGCGTGATCGCGCCACGCTTTCTGGCCGGTGTTATCGCCATGCCATTGCTGGCAACGATGTTCAGCGCCGTGGGTGTCTTTGGTGGCCATTTGATTGGTGTTGGTCTGGTGGGGCTGGATAGCGGCTCTTACTGGTCGCAAATGCAAAGCGGTGTCGATTTTTATGATGACATCCTGAACGGCCTGATGAAAAGCGTGGTGTTCGGTTTTACCGTCAGCTGGATTGCCGTGTTCGAAGGTTATGACGCTGTACCGACGTCAGAAGGTGTCAGTCGTGCCACCAATCATACGGTGGTCTATTCATCGCTTGCGGTGCTGGCACTGGATTTCATTTTGACATCACTGACCCTTGGGGAAGTTTGATATGCAACAAAAACGGATATTTGAATTGTGGGTGGGCATCTTTGTCGCCAGTGGGCTGGCTGCGCTGGCAGTGCTGGCGTTCAAGGTCGGCGACATTGGCAGTACAGAGGTGTCACAGCCCTATGTATTGAAAGCGCGGTTTGCCAATGTCGGTGGCCTGAAGGTGAAGGCACCAGTGACCATGGCCGGGGTACGTATTGGCCGGGTCTCAGGCATCCAGTTTGATTCCGAGCGTTATCAGGCGCTGGTTACATTTTCAGTTGATGGGCGATACAAAAATATCCCCGAGGACGCCAGTGCCTCGATCCTGACGTCGGGATTGCTTGGTGAACAATATATAGGTATCGAGCCTGGTGGCAGCGAAGCCTACCTGAAGGATGGTGACGTGATTCAGTTGACCCAGTCGGCGCTGGTGCTGGAAAACCTGATCGGCCAGGTCATGGTCAAGCTGACCGAAGGCTCGAGTAACGGTAAGGACAAGTAGTAGGTATTTTTATGAGGAGTTGCACCATGTTCCATCGAAAATTTGCGACCAGCTTATTGCTGTTGATGCTGGTGTTTGCGCCTGCGGTCCATGCACAGTCGACACCGGACGAGCTGGTTGCCAATGCCACCACGGAAATTCTCACTCTGCTCAAGGAGAAAAAGGCATTCTACGAGGCTGATAAAAAGAATCTCTACCAGATGGTGGACGAAAAGATCCTGCCCTATTTTGATTTCCGCAAGATGTCTCAATGGGTGCTGGGCATCCATTGGCGGCAAGCCACTGACGCGCAACGGGACGAGTTTACCGAGCAGTTTCGACAGTTGCTGGTGCGAACCTATGCCACCGCCTTGCTCAAGTACAACGATCAGGAAATTATCATGCTGCCGTTTACCGGCAAGGCTGACGACAAGATTGTGATCGTCAAGACCGAGGTAAAGCAGAAAAGCGGCGAGCCCAATATCGCCCTGTACTATACCTTTTATAATCTGAACCCGGGCTGGAAGGCATTTGATCTGACAATCGAGGGTGTCAGCCTGGTCGCCAATTACCGCAAAGTGTATGCATCGCGTTTGCAAAAGGAGAGCCTGGATTCGCTGATCAAATATCTCTCGGATCTGAATTCCAAGTCGGGTGATGCAGTCAAATCCGGAGCCTAGGCAATTGTTCAAACGGCAACCAAAAACTGAAACCACAACCAGCATTACGATGAATGAAGGTGGCGTTGCCGTGTCCGGGCCGCTGACGTTCCAGACCGTTCCACCGCTGGTGTCTCAAGCCAGCGCCTGGTTGCAGCAGAACAACAACGAATTCCAGGTTGATCTCTCCGCTGTATCGCGCGCAGACAGCGCCGGTGTTGCCCTGTTGCTCGAGTGGTGGAATACGTTTCATGCTGCGCAACGACACCTCACCTACGTTGGCATACCAGGCAAGGTCGAGACATTCATCCGGATCAATGGTCTCGATTCCGTTCTGCTGAAATAAATTCATAGTCATGAGTGCTGCGATCACCATCGCCGGTGTACACAAACGTTTCGGCAATTTGCGCGCCCTGGATGGTGTGGAATTCAATGTTGAGCGCGGAGAATTTTTTGGCCTGCTCGGCCCGAATGGTGCCGGCAAATCTACCTTGATCAACGTCATTGCCGGACTCACCCGGGCAAGCGAGGGTGCGGTTGCCGTGCTGGGTCATGATGTCGTCAGCGACTATCGTAGTTCGCGCATGAAGCTCGGCGTTGTTCCGCAAGAGCTGGTGTTTGATCCGTTCTTTACTGTCCGCGAAGTGCTGCGTATTCAGGCGGGGTATTTCGGCCTGGGTGCCGAATGTTACCCCTGGCTCGAAGAGCTGATGTCCGAGTTGCAGTTGGCAAACAAGGCTGACGCGAATATGCGTACACTCTCAGGCGGTATGAAGCGGCGCGTGTTGATCGCCCAGGCACTGGTACATAAACCGGAAGTAGTGGTACTGGACGAACCTACCGCCGGGGTTGATGTGGAACTGCGTCAGTCGCTGTGGGTGTTTATTCGCAAACTTCATGAGCAGGGGCACACGATTGTGTTGACCACCCACTACCTGGAAGAGGCGGAATCATTGTGTGATCGCATCGCCATTCTCAATCATGGCAAGGTGATCGCACTGGATACCAAGCAGGGCATGCTGGCACGCGGAATCGGGCGTCGAATGCGAGTTTGCATTACCACGGCTGAACCAATTTCAGCCTTGCCGCCAAGGCTGACCGAAAAGCTCCGACGCCAACAGGCCAATGTCATCGAGTTGGAGCTTGATCGCGATTCTGACTCGGTCATCGATCTGCTCGACGAGGTGCGCAGTACTGGCGTCGCCGTGACCGATTTGCATACCGAGGAAGCCGACCTTGAAGACGTCTTCGTTGAACTGGTGAGGCAGGGACGCAAATGAATTCGCGCGGGTTCTACACACTTTTTTACAAAGAGGTGCTGCGCTTTGGCAAGGTGTGGCTGCAGACCCTGGGCGCACCCATCATTACATCGCTGCTTTACTTGCTGGTGTTTTCCCACGTGCTTGAGGGGCGCATGGAGGTGTTTGAGGGTGTCAGTTACAGCGCCTTTCTGATTCCGGGGCTGATGATGATGTCCCTGATCCAGAATGCCTTTGCCAACAGTTCTTCAAGCATTATCCAGTCCAAGGTCACCGGTAATATCGTGTTTCTGCTACTGGCGCCGTTATCGTATCTGGAAATGTATCTAGCGTTCATGCTGGCGGCAGTTGTGCGCGGCATGGTGGTTGGTCTGGGCGTGCTCGTAGTTGGCATTTTTTTCGTGGACTTGCCAGTCCACAGTGTTGTGGCGCTGGTGTCGTTCGGCTTGCTGAGCGGGGCTGTACTGGCGACCTTTGGCGTGATTGCCGGCATCTGGGCCGAGAAGTTTGACCAGCTTGCCGGTGCCCAGAATTTCATCATTATGCCGTTGTCCTTCTTAAGCGGTGTGTTTTACTCCATTCACTCGCTGCCGCCGTTCTGGCAAAAGCTGTCCCACTTCAATCCGTTTTTCTACATGATCGACGGCTTTCGCTATGGCTTCTTCGGTGTGTCCGACGTGGATCCGCGGTTCTCGCTGGCAGTGCTGGTAGCGTCGCTCGGGATATTGGCGATTTTAACCCTGGCCATGTTGAGTCGTGGTTATCGCCTGCGTGACTGAACCCACAGCGATGTTGTGCTTTTACGTCGAGGGTGGCACAGGTGTGCTAGATTTGGCTTGAATTTGTCGTGTGATAACCCGATATAGAGTTTCGAGATGGATCCGGAAAACATCAAACGAATGATCGAGCAGGGCCTGGAAGGGTCACAAGCCAGTGTGGTCGGGGATGGCCGGCATTTCGAAGCAGTCATCGTTTGTGATGCATTTGCCGGCAAGTCCATGGTCGAGCAGCACCAGATGGTATACCGCGCGCTCGGCAACAATATGGATGAGGCGATTCATGCCCTGTCCATGCGCACCCTGACCCCGGAACAGTATGAACAACAGCAATCCTGAATGTAGCGTGGTACGCCGTCACGGCGTGCGACCCTGAATTGACGAGGTATAAAAATGAGTGTCCAGAATCAGATCGACGAGCAAGTGAAGTCCAACAAGATCATGCTCTACATGAAAGGTACGCCGCAGTTCCCGCAGTGCGGTTTCTCCGGCCAGGCAGTGCAGATACTGAAGGCCTGCGGCGCCGAGTTCGGTTCATTTGACGTGCTGTCTGACCCGGATGTTCGCCAGGGCATCAAGGAATATTCCAACTGGCCAACGATTCCTCAGCTGTACATCGACGGCAAGTTTGTCGGCGGTGCCGATATCATGACCGAGCTCTATCAGAACGGTGAGCTACAGAAGATGGTAAGCGCTGCCAACTAGCAGGCGTTGGCTTCTCGGTAATCGACAAGGCTGCCCGACCGGCAGCCTTGTTTTTTTGGGGCACAGCGCATACCGTACGGTTCTTTCGAGTTCGCGACCCTGTTTTTCGCGATTAATGCCCGGGTTTCCCGCCAGCCAGGCGCCAGGTCGGAGCATTGCTCGACTTCAGCGAAACCATTTTGAGAAGCCGCTCATGGATAAATTGATCGTCACCGGAGGCGTTCCCCTGAAAGGGGAGGTACGTATTTCCGGTGCTAAAAATGCCGCCCTGCCGGTACTGGTCTCGTCGCTGCTGACTGATGGCCCACTCTATATAAATAATGTCCCGCACCTGCAAGACATCACCACGACCATGACCCTGCTTGGGCAGATGGGTGTGCGGCTCGTGGTGGATGAAAAGATGTCGATCGAGGCAGACGCGAGCCAGATGACGTCGGTGGTCGCACCCTATGACATGGTCAAGACCATGCGCGCCTCGATCCTGGT
>JAJDNE010000047.1 GCA_022340825.1 Acidiferrobacterales bacterium
CACTTGCCAATTGGCTGTATAAAAAAGGGGCTCCATGAGCCCCTTTTTTTAATGGGTCGCGCTATCATAAGGCGATCATGCAAATTTCCACGCTCATGCCGGTCACTCGCCATATCCTGTTCGCTGTCGGATACGCCACACTCGGAATTGTGTTGGGGGCAGGTACGTTTCTGGCTCTCGTCATTGAGTCGGGGCCGGACCTCGAAACCTGGCATCTGGCGCCACTGGACAAGGAATACAGGGCTGATAAAAACAAGACGATCCAGACGCTTGACCAGTACCGCAAGCTGGAAAACGAGCTGTTTCGCGAACTAGATAAAGAGGTATACGCCAAAGGATACGGGGCAACGCAAACCCGCATCAACCGGTTCAATAAGGGTAGCTGGGTCGATCCCACCAGCTACCCCGTTAACTGGAACCGAACCATTGAGCTAACTACCAGCAAGCCCCGTGCCGGCTACCTGCTATTGCATGGATTGTCGGATTCTCCCTATAGCCTGCACACCCTGGCAGAGAAATTACATTCGCAGAAAGGTTGGGTGGTATCACTGCGCCTTCCGGGCCACGGCACGGCACCGTCAGGGCTGTTGCGGACAAAATGGACTGATTTCAAGGCAGCTGTACGCATCGCTGCATGGCACCTGCGCGAAAAGATCGGGCCGCATGTACCACTCTATATCGTTGGTTATTCCAATGGCGCGGCGCTCGCGCTTGAGTATACGTTGGCGGGGCTTGAGGGAGAGCCGCTACCAATGCCCGCCGGGTTGGTACTGATATCACCTGCCGTCGGTGTATCATCACTCGCAGCGCTCGCACCCTGGCAACGACGGCTCTCCTATTTGCCGGGCCTGCATAATCTCGCCTGGATCTCGATCCAGCCTGAGTTCGATCCTTACAAGTACAATTCATTTACACTGAATGCCGCAGAACAGATTTACTATCTAACAAAGGACATTGCCAGACGAATCAACCGGCTGGATCATGGCGAGGGCGTAAAGAATTTCCCACCCATACTGGCTTTTACATCTGTCGTTGATTCAACCGTGCCGGTCGATGCACTGGTTGATACATTGTTTCTCAGGCTCGCACCAAACAAACACCGGCTGGTCGCGTATGGCGTCAATCGCGAGGCCAATACTGCATCGCTTTTAACGGTGAACCCGATTAAATCTTCTGATGTGTTGCTCAGTCGAAAACTACCGTTTGATTTGGTTTTACTGACCAATGCCAACGCCAATTCCAAGCGACTAGTTCAACGAATCAAGCTGGCAGACACGGAGAAAATCCGCACAGTTACTACCAACCTCAGTTGGCCGGAGGGTGTCTACTCGCTTTCTCATGTCGCGCTACCATTTGCGCCTGACGATCCGATCTATGGCGACGTTCGCACCAACGTCGGTGCCGGCGCTTCACTGGGAAATATCGTGTTAAGGGGAGAGCAGGGGGTGCTCCAGGTGCCGGCCAGGCAACTGATGCGACTTCGATACAACCCGTTCTACGCATACCAGGAAAAACTGATACTGGACCACTTCAGTCAATAAATCCGTATAGTTATCGCATAGTCCGGCTTGCCAGCTCTGTCACCGGTAGTTACAATATGCGCCGAAACGCATATGAGTAATAACGCATATTACAGTTTACCGCAGACGGATCTGGCGAAGCTCTTCAAGCTGCTCGCAGAACCGAATCGGCTCCGCATTCTCTGCTCCATGGGACTCGATTGCGCTCCTGTTTCCTCGATTATTGCCAAAACCGGCCTGACTCAAACCAATGTGTCTTTTCATCTCAGAGCGCTTCGGGAAGCGGGGATAGTGAAGGCTGAACGCCGGGGCGGATTCGTTTTTTATTGTCTGTACGACTTCCGATTGCTGGACCTGCTATCCGAGATGGATGAATGGCGCAGTTCACACCAAACCGAACTAAAAAGAGATAGCGCATGATTGATATGAAAACACACTGGGATTCGGTGTACGGTACCAAGGATCCACTCAAGGTCAGCTGGTACCAGGAAGAACCCGATTCCTCGCTGGAGCTGATTGCAAACACCGGCGCCAGCAAGGACGCCCGCATTATCGATGTGGGTGGTGGCGCCAGCGTTCTGGTTGACCGTTTGTTGCAGCAAGGCCATACCCGGGTTGCAGTACTCGATATCGCGGACAAGGCGCTGGATTGTGCACGTGCCAGAGTAGGCGATGATGCGGAGAAAGTTGAGTGGATAACGGCTGACATTACCCGGTTTGAACCCTTGCATAGTTACGATATTTGGCACGACCGCGCCGTCCTGCATTTTCTTACCAGTTACAGGGATCGCATGAGTTACGTTGATGTCCTGAATCGATCATTGTCGCCAGAGGGACATGTAATCATTGGCGCATTTGCTGTAGGCGGTCCGGAACGTTGCAGTGATTTGCCGATTGTTCAATATGATGCTGACAAGATGCAGCGTTTACTGGGTGAAGCGTTTCGATTGGAAGAGCAGCGGCAAGAAATGCACATTACCCCCTCGGGGAATGAACAACAATTCGCGTTCTTCCGGTTTCAGCGCCAGTCCTGATTTCCTGGCAATCAAGAGAGCCCATAATACAATGAAAAATGTTCAATCATTTATCATGTTAGCGATGTTGATTGCAGCACCCGCCGGCGCCCATGTACTCGAGGCACCGTCGGGATACACCCCGCACACGTTTAAAACGCCGCACCAGGTAATCGCTATGTTTCTTGAAGCGGTTGATCGTGGGGAACTCCATTTTTACGGAAAGCCGTTATCACGCGGCGATATCAACCCGATCCGGGTTGAATACGTATACGATCTCGATCAGTCAGTGCCGCAGATCATGATCTATTCCGAATTCACCAAGCCACAGACAATTCCCGGCCAGCCCGATTGTGCGGTAAAGGCGATCAGTGCGGTGATGGACCATGAAGGCCATATCATTGATTCCACGCTGCATGTGTGGCCAAGATCGCCGTCCGAGTAGGACATGATATCCCGCAGGCACTTTTCGGGACGCAGACAATAAATGAATGAATTAAATGTTTCGGCTATTACCGGTGGCCTCATTGTCGGCCTGTTATTCGGGGTCGTTATGCAGCGCTCGCGGTTCTGCATGGTGGCTGCAGTGTCCAATATTGTATTGATGCGCGACTACCGTCACGCCCAGGCCTTTCTTGCTGCCTGGGCAATCGCGATCCCCGGTGTAATGCTTGTCGAGCATATGGGATGGGTGGCAATCGCAGAAGCCGGCTATCGTAGCGCGCGCCTTAACTGCACCGGGGCGATTACCGGTGGAATGTTATTTGGTTTCGGTGCGGCATTGGCCGGCGGTTGTGCTGCGCGCACAGTGGTAAGCGCAGCCGAGGGCCATCTCGGTAGTTTGCTTACGTTGCTCGCGATGACATTGTTCGCCGGCATTACTACCTTTGGCATACTGGAACCAGCGAGAATGGCACTGACCGATGCAACAGCTATCACGGTCACATCAGGAGACAGTGGTCTCGCTGCGTTACTGCATCTGCCTGCCTGGTTGGCAGGTATCGTATTCTCTGTCGTTTTGATCGGGCTGATTATCCGGTTGGGTCAGATAAAGGAAAACGCCGGACTGATATTATCCGGCGCAGCTATTGGCGCGTTGGTTGTTTTCGCGTGGTTGGTAAACGGTTGGTGGGCTGTCGGCGAATTCGGTTCGACCCGGCCGGCCGCCATTGCTATCACGGGTCCACTGGCCCGATTCAGCTATTTGCTGATGACCAATACCGGTTCGATGCTGAATTTCGGCGGTGCGTTTATCGTGGCAACATTTGTCAGTGCGATGGTAAGCGCGTTATTGCGTCGCGGCTTCATCGCCACGGTTGGCGATGTTCGCCGCATTCCGCTCAACTTGTTGGGTGGCGCATTCATGGGTATCGGGGCGACATTTGCCGGCGGCTGCAATATTGGTCAGGGCTTGAGCGGTGTTTCAACGTTGTCGATCACATCAATACTGGCAATCGTTGCGATGATTGCCGGAACCGTCCTTGGTGTGAAGTGGTGGGAAAGGCGCGCTTAGGAAATCATGAAAAAACTATTAAGAACAGCTAGTTATGAATGGATCACGTGCCCCGGAGCCTGATCGCATGGCGCCCGACGTGCTGAAAATCACGCACCACGATCGAGGAACGAGAGGATTCTTCTCTCCAGCCAGTACTCAGGAGACCAGGGCGTCCCGCCGGAAATGAAGCCTACGTGACCACCGTGATCTGACAACTCCAGCTGCACGCTTTCACTCAATTCTTCTTCGCTCGGGATTACTGCTTGCGTCATAAACGGATCATCGCGCGCCTGAAGTACAAGGGTTGGTATCCCGATACCTTTTATATACTGACGCGAGCTGCACTGTTGATAATAGTCACTGGCATCCTTGAAGCCATGAATGGGTGCGGTAACCTTGTCGTCAAACTTCCAGAAGCTGTTGAGTTTTGATATCTCGTCGACGCTCAGGTGCAAGTCGACCACTGCTGCCTTGGCAGCGAAGGTTCGGTGCAGCGATTTAACCAGGTACCGTTGATACAGCCTCGCCACGCCGTTGCACATGTGATCTGCGAGGTCGCTCAGAACAAAAGGTACCGACACGGCAACTGCAGACGTTACCGGCACCTTGCTGCCCAGTTCACCGAGCCACTTGAGTAGTACGTTACCCCCGAGTGAGTAACCGATTACCGCTAACGGTGGTTTTGACTCCCGTTTCTGCAGCAAGTTTACAACGGTATTGATGTCGCCGGTTTCACCGGAGTGATACGCCCGCGCAAGCCGGTTGGGTTCGCCACTGCGGCCACGAAAATGCATTACCACACCACGCATACCGTGAGCCGGGAGGGCGTGCATAATTCGTCGCGCATAATGTGAATTGGCAGAGCCTTCCAGACCATGCATGACAATGACAAGCGGACCTTCGTTGTTGGTGGTCCAGTCCAGATCGATAAAATCACTATCGGGCAGCTCGATGCGCTCCCGTTTGAGTACCGGGTGCGCAGGCTTGACAGCCAGGGGCCACATGGTTTGCAAATGAGGATTGCGGCACCACCACGCCGGCTGGAACGAAGATTCGATTATCGGCACTTTTCAGTTAACTGGCTTGTTTCCAGAGTCGTTGCCACCAGCGCCGGCGGTTGCCCGGCAGGATGGTGCTATTGTTAAGTTCAACCGGGGCGATGGTAGACAGGATCCAGCCCGGTAATGGCGGGTTGTCACTGTATCCGCAGACGACACCCAGATTGTTAGGGTCGAAGATTTTAATAAAATCGGGGTTGCGTACATCGTCGGCATAGACGATTCCGCAATAATCCTCTTCGTGCTCCTTGTGTAGCAAGGTATTGATCTCGGTGATAAAAGTTTTGACTTCATCCGTGGTGCTGACATCTGTCGGAACAGTCTCGCCAATGGCATAGATATACCAGCCCTTGTCGGCCTGACTGCTTAGTGTTTGCCAGAAGGTGTCTAGTTGATCCCATTCCAGGATTCCGATGAACCGGCCTCGAAAAGCGGCAAGAAAATCGGATTCGGTAATAACCTTGTTCATTTCATACTCCAAACGGAATGCTTTTTACCGGTGATATTGCAGCCGCATTCCAGTATCGCGTGCCCCAGTCGAGTAATTCGGCTGGTCTTGCGCCAGATAGTTCCACTGGCGGGCGTTGGCCAAGAAAAGTCAGGGCTTGGAAGATTACCCGCGAGCCGCTGTGAATGTCGATAGCGGAGGCGCCGGTTTGCTTGCTCAATTTGTTGCCATGAGCGTCGACGGCAACGGGTAAGTGCAGGTAATCCGGTGTGGGTAAATCCAGCAGACGCTGTAAGTAAATTTGCCTGGGAGTCGAATCCAGCAGGTCCGAGCCGCGCACGACTTCAGTTATTGCCTGATCCGCATCGTCGACGACGACCGCAAGCTGATACGCCATCTGTCCATCACGGCGCAGAATCACGAAATCACCTACATCGGACTGCAGTCGCTGACACTGCTCTCCCTGCAACAAGTCTGTAAAGCTGACTGGTGTCTCATCGGTGACAAGGCGGGTGCTGGCATGTTCGTTCCGGTGGCCGGCAGTGCGACAGGTGCCGGGATAGCGAACGCCTTCAATGCCGGGCAAGCCTGACCGGGAAATATCCTGGCGCGAACAGGTA
>JAJDNE010000059.1 GCA_022340825.1 Acidiferrobacterales bacterium
GGCAGGCGCGCATTGCCGGGCCCGAAAATTTGACCGTGGCCACAAGCCAGTAGTTCTTCACGTGTATAACTGTTTTGTTTTTCCTGAAGCATGAGTGGGTCTTTTCGTTGATATTGGGGAGATTGCCGGGAAATCCCGGAAATTGAGCGCCAAGCCTACACGAAAGCCCTGCTGGCTTACAGAGGACCGAGGTATTTCAGGTGGCTGCCGCAGCCGTGACGACAGTCGGAGGCGCCAAACCCGGGTGCCACGATTTCGCCAGCGGTTAGCTGATTTTTCCGGCATTCTGGCATTTTATAGCGCCTCACCCTGGTGATTTGCGCTGCCGGCAGGGCCAACAGGTAATCGATATGCCAGTGGCACTTTTTGCTGGCTGATAGATGGCGCTGAATGCGCGCTTCCATCGCCCGGCGGGCGCTACCGGTATAAATATAACGGCCGGCGGGGAAGCGAATATTACCCAGCGCACCGACCGTTACCTGGGCCGGACGCGCCAACTCAATATTCAGTTGATAGGTGATATACGCGTCAACTCTCACGGAGAAATACCAGGTCCCAGACGCCATGTCCCTTGTTTAAGCCGCGGCGTTCAAACTTGGTCTCCGGGCGATATTCTGGCTTTGCCGAGTAGTTGCCCTCGCCGGCTACGTTTGTAAAGCCGTCTGCGCCGGTCATGACAGCCATCATATGTTCCGCGTAGTCCTTCCAGTCGGTCGCCATGTGGAACCGACCACCAACTTTCAACTTTTTTCGAAGCAGTTGTACGAAGCTCGCTTGAATCAGGCGTCGCTTGTGATGCTTTTTCTTGGGCCAGGGATCGGGGAAAAACAAATAGACCGTGTCCAGCGACTCGTCGGGTATCTGGCTGCTGACAACTTCACTGGCATCGTGACACATGACGCGCACGTTCCCGATCTCCCGTTCCTCCAGTCTCAATAACAAGCTGCCGACGCCGGGGCGATGGACCTCTATACCTATATAGTTGTTCTGTGGATGGTTCTCGGCGATGACCGCCAGCGATTCGCCATTACCGAAGCCAATTTCGAGGATGACCGGGGCTGTGCGACCAAATATCCGGGCGAAATCGAGCTTCGCGCCATCGGCGTCCAGACCAAACCGCGGCCATAGTGTTTCCAGCGCCCGCGCCTGTCCGGCAGTCAGCCTGCCTTCACGACGGACGAAGCTACGGATTCGTCGATGGAAATTAGAGGAACTGGCCATTAGCCAGGAATGCCAGATTCATGTCGCCAGAAAATCGAAATATTTCTTTCGAGACAAGGCGCATGGAGTACGAGAACCCAAGTTACCTAAATGTGGTAATGAGGATTCGAGAACGACATGCAACGAAGTGTCGGAAGAAATAGGCGTTTTTCAGAAGAAGGTGCCGTCGATGGGCGAAGATGCCGATGCAAACCGCTTGCGTGGCATGCGCCCGGCGAGGAAGGCCTCGCGACCGGCCTCGACGCCTTTTTTCATTGCCGACGCCATCAGCACCGGATCTTTGGCAGCAGCAATGGCGGTATTCATCAGTACGCCGTCACAACCAAGCTCCATGGCAACCGCAGCATCTGAGGCGGTACCCACGCCGGCATCAACAATAATAGGTACATTCGCCTGCTCGACGATGGTGAGAATATTATACGGATTGCGAATCCCGAGCCCGGAGCCGATGGGCGCAGCCAGCGGCATGACCGCAACACAACCGATTTCTTCCAGGCGTTTGGCAATGATCGGATCGTCATTGGTATAGACCATCACCTTGAATCCATCCTTCACCAGTATCTCCGCCGCCTCGAGGGTAGCGACAATGTCGGGGAACAGGGTCTTCTCGTCGCCCAGCACTTCCAGCTTCACCAGGTCGTGGCCATCGAGCAACTCGCGGGCCAGGCGACAGGTACGAACCGCATCCTCGACCGTATAGCAGCCGGCAGTATTGGGCAGGATGGTGTAGCGGTCCGGTGGAATTACCTCGAGCAGATTGGGCTCGTTCGGATCCTGGCCAATGTTGCTGCGACGAATGGCGACCGTGACGATTTCGGCGCCGCTGGCCTCGGTAGCCGCGCGCGTCTCGTCCATATCCTTATATTTGCCTGTTCCAACCAGCAATCGCGATTGATACGACACACCGCCAATGACCAGTGCGTCAGCTTTGGTGTCGATATTGTGGTTAGCGGGTTTGACTGGTTCCGGGGTACTCATTTATCCACCACCTATGGCCTGCACAACCTCTACACGGTCGGCATTGTTTAATTGAAACTGGTTGTGCTCACTGCGAGGCACGATCTCGAGATTGACCTCAACCGCGACGCGCTTGTCGGCAACGCCCATGTCGGCCAGCAACTGGGAAACGGTCATCGGGTGATCGAGGTTTTTCTCCTCGCCATTAACAATAATCTTCATTGGTCTATCTGAATCGGAACGTAGTACGACATGCGCCAGAGGGGCGATATTGTAGGGCGATCCCGCGCCGAACGCACGCCTGCGCAGGCGAGTCCTGATTTTCTGTCCTAGGAATGCGAAAATGGGCGTTATATAGTCATCCACGTTCAGCACGCGCGGGTGTAGTTCAATGGTAGAACTGGAGCTTCCCAAGCTTCAAACGTGGGTTCGATTCCCATCACCCGCTCCAGATTTCCCGGGAGATTAGGCTTGAAACGGACGCTCAAAATAATCGGAATCACACTTGCTTCCCTGGTGGCCCTGATCGTGGTGGTCGCCATCGTCGTACCACTGCTGGTCGACCTCAATGACTACAAACCGGAGATTTCCAAGGCGGTCAGGCAACAAACGGGTCGTGACCTCGGTCTCGAAGGCGATATTGGTCTGTCGCTGTTTCCGTGGATCGGCGTGGAACTGGGCAAGACCCGCCTGAGCAATGCACCCGGCTTCGGCAAACAGCCGATGGTGGAAGTCGACAAGGTCGCGGTGAAGGTCGAATTGCTGCCGCTACTGCGCAAGCAGGTCATTGTGGATACGGTCGTGCTCCACGGGCTGAAGGTCAACCTCGCACGCGACCGCAAGGGACGCAACAACTGGGATGACCTGGTCGAGGCCTCCGGCGACAGGGCGGAAAAGAAACCAGCAGCGCCAACGTCGAAAGAACAAGGCCCTGGCATGGGCATCGCGATTGGTGTCGCCGGGCTCGATGTCCGCCACGGTGAAATCCACTGGCAGGATGCCATGACCGGCAGCGATTACCACGTGCGAGAACTGACGGTGCGCACAAGCAAAGTGGCACTGGCAGAGACTTTTAATATTCACGTTGGCTTTGACGTCGAAAGCGGCAAGCCGCTGGTGAAAACCCGGGTAGCGCTGGACGGCGATATCCTGTTCGATCCCGAAACACAGAAGCTCAGGTCAAAGCAGATGAAACTGGAAGCCGCTGGCCTGACTTTGCATGCCAGTATCGACGGCAAACAGATGATGGACAAGCCAAGCATGACCGGTACCCTGCAGCTCGAAGATTTCAACGTGCGCAAGTTTCTGGCCGAACTCAATATGCCCCTGTTCGAAACCGCTGACCCCAAGGCGCTGACCCGGGCCTCGATGCAAACCGCGTTTAGTGCTTCCACCAGTGCGGTCTCGTTAAACCAACTAAAACTCGGCCTCGACAATAGTCAGATTACCGGCAGTGCCTCGGCGCGCTTTGCCTCGCTACCAGCCATACGATTTGACCTGACCCTGAACAACATCGACGTGGACCGGTATTTACCACCGCCGGCAACGGGACCGGCACCGGCCGGGGCCAAGCAAGGTGCGAAAAATGCGCCGCTGCCGATTCCGGTCAAGTTACTGCGTCAACTGGATGTCACCGGCAAGTTTGCCATCCAAAAAATGAAGGCCTTTGGAATTCACTCCAGCGACATTGCCATTCCACTTCAGGCCAAAGGCGGATTAATCAATATCGGGCCGAACAAGGCCAGTCTTTACGACGGGCGCTACAGCGGATTCATGAGTATGGATGTGCGCAAGGGCGCGCCACATTACAGCGTCAATGAAAAACTGACCGGTGTGCAGATCGGCCCGTTCCTCAGGGATACAGATATCTTCGACAAGTTTGATGGCCAGGGCAATGTCAGCGCGAAGATTACCGCGCGAGGTCTGGACGTAGACGACATCATCAACACTATGAACGGCAATGCATCAGTCTCGTTAAAAAACGGCAGCCTGTCAGGCATCAATATTTATGAAACCATCAACAATCAATGTCGCGCGCTGCAGCAACCCGGTGCTGCCCCGGTTCAGCCGGTATCAAAAAACCAGTCGACACCATTTGCCGATCTCAACGCGAGCGCCACCATCGTCAATGGAGTCGTTAACAACCAGGACCTGTCGATGAAAGGAAAGTTGCTAAGGGTGAGTGGCAAGGGCAAGGTGGACCTGCCGAAAAAACGTGTCGACTACCTTGCGCAGATCAACCTGCTGGGTGAAACCACCTGCTGGACCACGGAGTTCGCGGTGCTGGTGAAAGGCAGGTTTGCTGAACTTGGCGCGGGAAAGATTATTGGCGATACGATTGCCTATGAATACAAGAAACAAATCGAGCGAAAAGCGAAAAAAGCTGTTGAGGACGAATTGAAGAAACGCCTTGGCATTCCGCAGCAGAAGGCGGCGCCGGCGACTCCAGAGAAGAAGACTGAGCCGGCACCACAGAAGAGTCCGGAAGAATTACTCAAGGAAGAACTGCGTAAGCGTCTGGGAATTTGAACGGCAAGTTATCACCCGCCCTGTTTCGGCGCCGTTTACTTGCCTGGTTCGACAAACATGGGCGCAAGGACCTGCCATGGCAGCGTAGCCGTAACCCCTACCGCATCTGGGTATCGGAGATCATGCTGCAACAGACACAGGTTTCGACCGTTATTCCTTATTACAATCGCTTCTTGAAGCGCTTCGCCAACGTCAAGCAACTGGCCGATGCACCGATTGATGAGGTCCTGCATCACTGGACCGGGCTGGGTTACTACGCCCGAGCACGGAATCTACACAAGGCAGCAAAGCTGATTCGCGATCAGCATCATGGCCGCTTTCCGAAATCTCTCGATGCGCTGCAGGCGCTACCGGGTATTGGTCGCTCGACCGCCGGCGCCATCCTTGCTTTTGCGTACAGTCAACGTCACCCGATTCTCGATGGCAACGTCAAACGGGTGCTCACACGACTACATGCCGTCGATCGATGGCCGGGTGAACGGGAAACCGAAAAATCCTTGTGGGAGATCGCCGAACGCTATACCCCGGCTCAGCGTGTTGGTGATTACACCCAGGCGATCATGGATCTCGGTGCCACCGTCTGCCGGCGCGGCCAGCCCCGGTGCGAACTCTGTCCAATGACCAGCCATTGTGTGGCCTATGCCGAGGGAGATCCGGCGCGCTACCCCATAGCAAAACAACGTAAGCCTTTGCCGGATAAACAGGCGACGATGTTGCTGATCCGTCGCGACAGGCACGAGGTGCTACTGCAACGTCGGCCACCCACCGGTATCTGGGGCGGGCTGTGGAGTTTTCCCGAACGGCCGGGCAACGATATCAATGACCTGGCCACCTGGGCGCGCGAAAAACTGGGGCTATCAATTCGTATCACGCAGGCTTTACCGGTGATCCCGCATACGTTCAGTCACTTCCGCCTGCACATCCAGCCGGTAACCGCAGAGCTGGTGGGTGAACCGCCGGTGATCATGGAGCTGCCGGACTCAGTCTGGTATAAACTCGAGCACCCCGACAGTCGAGGCCTTGCCGCACCGGTGCAACGTCTGCTGCAGCAAATGAGGAAAGCACAATGAGTCGAATGGTGAATTGCGTAAAACTTGGCAAAGAGGCAGAAGGCCTGGACTTCCAACCCTACCCGGGTGAACTGGGCAAGCGTGTATTTGAAAACGTTTCCAAGGAAGGCTGGCAATTGTGGTTGAGTCACCAGACCATGCTGATCAACGAGTACCGCCTGAATCCGCTCGACCCCAAGGCACGCAAGATGATCGAAGAGCAGATGGAACAGTTTTTCTTCGGTGAAGGTGCCCAGGTGCCCCCGGATTACTCACCACCCCCATCCAAATAGCATAACAATCAGGCGCTTAGCAAAGTCGCACATTTGGCCATGCCGTTCCCGTGTTTTTACAAAGGCCAATGACTTCTCTATAATGCGCCGGCCCACGCGGCCGGGTAGCTCAGTTGGTAGAGCAGGGGATTGAAAATCCCCGTGTCGGCAGTTCGATTCTGTCCCCGGCCACCATTTCCCCTCGTTACACTCTTTACCCGCCCGTTTTTACGGTTGCATTGGTATGCGAAACAGGGTTTGCTAATGCGAATTCCCGATAACAACGCCGAATACCCATGCGCCGAAACAATCGTTTTGCTTTCGTTCTTATTCTAGGTCTTTCGAGCATCGCTTTGCTGTCATCCGGTTGCGGCAACAAAACCGAGCAGGAAGAAGAAACTCCCGCAAAACTTGTCAAGACTGTGGTCATTGGCTCTGCGGCGACCGGTGGCATTCGCAATTTCCCCGCTCGCGTTGATGCCGACCAACGCGTCAACCTGTCGTTTCGTGTTGACGGCACGCTCTACAAGCTACGAGTCAGGGAAAGCGACCAGGTCAAGAAAAACCAGGTTGTTGCAGAACTGGACCCGGCAGATTTTAAAACCGTTGTTCGCGATCGGGCAGCGACCTATGAGCGCACGTCTGCCAATTTCGAACGGGGCAAGAAGATGGTGAAAAACCAGTACATCTCGGAAATGGAATTCGATCGTGTAAAAGCGGAATACCGTAGTGCCCAGGCAGCCCTGCAGCAGGCAAAACAAAATCTCACCTACACCGTATTGCGCGCGCCGTTTGCCGGCCGCGTGGCCAGACGCTATGTGCAAAATTTTGAATCAGTGAAGGCCAAACAGGAAATCATTGAGCTGCAAAGTACCGATATTGTAGAAATTAAAATTGATGTTCCTGAAGCGCTGGTGCTGCGGCTGCGCCAGGAGTCTGACAAGCGGGCTGGCGACAAAGTAAAAGCCTACGCCATTTTCAGCGACAAACAGGACGTGCAGTTTCCGCTAACCTTCAAGGAGGCCTCGACGCGCGCCGATGCCGCAACCAAAACCTTCGAGGTGACTTTCACCATGCCAACACCCAAGGATGTCACCATTCTTCCCGGCATGACCGCCTCTGTAACCATCGATCTTGGTGGCCAACTGGCCACCAATGATATTGTCGAGCTGCCCGCGAGTGCGGTGGTGGGCAGTACATCGTTGACGCCGACGGTATGGGTGGTGGATCCGAAATCAATGACGGTCGGTCCACGCTCGGTAAAGGTCGGCCGGATGCTTGGCAGCCGCATTCAAATCATCAGCGGAGTCACGAACGGCGAGCGAGTGGTGGTTGCCGGGGCGGCTTATCTCAGCGAAGGCACAAAGGTTCGACTCATGCCCGCCGAGGAACAGGCCGAAACGCCAGAGTCAGCCAGCCCGGTTAAATAGCCGAGGCGCTTTCTGCCTGGATGAAATAGATGAATATTGGTGAATACTCGGTACGCAATAAAGTCACCTCCTGGCTGTTCGTCATCATCCTGGTCGGTGGCGGCATTCTGGGTTTCGAGTCCATGGGGAAACTTGAGGACCCGGCATTCACCATCAAGCAGGCCAAGATTATTACCTACTATCCCGGCGCCTCGCCTCGCCAGGTGCAGGATGAAGTCACCTATCACATCGAAGATGCCCTGCAGCGCCTTGAGCAGCTGAAACGCATCAGAATGTCGATCTCCCGACCGGGAATGTCTGACATCACCGTCGAGTTCAAGGACAAATACAAGGCAAAGGATTTTCCCGATATATTTGATGAACTGCGTCGCAAAATCGTCGACATGCAGTCCAAGCTACCGCCGGGCGCGCAACCGCCGATCGTGATAGATGACTTCGGTGACGTCTACGGCATATTCGGTGCAATCACCGGCGACGGATACAGTTACCGGGATCTCAAGGACGTTGCCGATGAGATCAAGAAACAGCTGGTACTGGTGCCGGGCGTCCGCAAAATCGAGATCGCCGGCGATCGCCGCGAAGTGGTTTATGTAGAAATTTCCCGCGCCCGCCTGGGTGAACTCGGCATCCCCCTTTCCAAAATCAAGTCACTGCTGTCGTCGCAAAATACCGTGGTTGATGCCGGCAGGGCACGCGTCGGTGACGAGTACATTCGCATTTCCCCGACAGGTGAGTTTGCCTCGGTCAAGGAGATTGGGGATTTGCTGGTTGGCTCCGACGAAGGTCGCCTGATCTACCTCAAGGACATCGCCACCATCCGGCGCGCCTACCAGGAAATTCCGGAACAACTGATCTATTCAAAGGGCAAACCGGCATTGACCATGGGTATCTCCATGCTTGGTGGTGAGAACGTCGTGGCCGTTGGAGAGCGTGTACGGCAGCGGCTGCAAGAACTTGGCAAAACCATACCAGTTGGCATCGAATTCAATCCGATTTATGTGCAGCCGACCGAAGTACAAAAATCGGTAAGCAGTTTTATTGTCAGCGTGCTCGAGGCGTTGGTGATCGTGATTGCCGTACTGCTGGTATTCATGGGCCTGCAGACCGGGCTCATTATCGGCGCGGTATTGATGATCACCGTCGCCGGAACACTATGGATCATGCAGCTCTACGGTATCGAGTTGCAGCGCATATCGCTCGGTGCGCTGGTCATCGCACTGGGTATGCTCGTCGACAATGCGATCGTAGTCGCCGAAGGCATGCTGGTCCGAATCAAGGCGGGCATGGATGCAACCAAGGCCGCTGGCGAGGTGGTGGGTAAAAGCATCTGGGCTTTACTGGGTGGCACCGTTATTGGCATTCTGGCGTTCTCCGCGATCGGCCTGTCGGACGATAACACCGGTGAATTCGCCAGCTCCCTGTTTTATGTCATTCTGATTTCATTGATGTTGAGCTGGTTCACCGCAGTTTCCACGGCTCCGCTTTTATGTGCACTCTGGATCAAGCCAGATACCGGCGGTGATGCCGATGCCGATCCGTACGGCGGAAAACTGTTCCAGGTATACAAACGCTTCCTGCAACTTGCGCTGTACTACCGCCTGCAAACGGTGGCTGCGGTGCTGGCGCTTTTTGTGTTGGCCGTTGTTGGTTTTGGTTTCGTCAAACAGGCATTTTTTCCCAGCTCGAACACACCGATGTTTTTCGTCGACGTGTGGGAGGTAGAAGGCACCGACATTCGCAAAACGCGCGACGTGACCTTGCGCATTTCCAGTTTTTTGCGTGAGCAGCCGGGGGTGACCACCACCACCTCTTTTGTTGGTGGCGGCGCATCACGCTTTACCCTCACCTATGAACCCAAGGAACGTAGCTCCGCCTACGCCCAGATCATTGTCCAAACCGAATCGCGCGAACAGATTGCAGAGGTATGGGCAAAGGTTGACGAGTTCATGGCACAGGAAACCCCGCAAAATGAGCCAATAATCAAGGCGATGCGAATTGGGCCCGGCCGCGACGGTAAAATCGAGGCACGTTTCCACGGGCCCGACGACCAGGTGCTGCGTGAACTCGCAGAAAAGGCCAAGGCCATCTTCCGTGCCGACGCCGACGCAAAAGAAATTCGTGATGATTGGCGCCAACCCGCGAAACGAATTGTTCCGGTATTTAACGAACAGGTCGGTCGACAGCTGGGCGTAACACGTGAAGACCTGGCAGACGCGCTAAATGCTGCATTTGACGGTGTACGACTCGGTGTCTATCGCGATGGTATACGCCAGCTACCGATTTTCATGCGAGCGCCGACTTCAGA
The DNA here is from genome assembly GCA_022340825.1 of Acidiferrobacterales bacterium. Taxonomy (GTDB): domain Bacteria; phylum Pseudomonadota; class Gammaproteobacteria; order Acidiferrobacterales; family JAJDNE01; genus JAJDNE01. The sequence goes on from JAJDNE010000059.1 coordinate 9,764, forward strand.
GCGCGCAGACGTTGGCAACATGCAGGATGTCCAGGTGTGGAGCCCGGTACTCAACAAGTCCGTACCCGTTTCCCAGGTCGTCTCCGCGTTTGAAACCCATTGGGAAAACAGCGTCATTCGCGGTCGCAACCGGATTCAAACGATCATCGCTTCCTGCAACCCGAAAGGCGAACTGGCCAGCCCCTTGTTCAAGCGTATCCGACCAAAGGTCGAGGCGCTGGAGCTTCCGCCAGGATATTCGCTGAGCTGGGGAGGTGAATACGAAGACTCCATCAATGCGCAACAGGGGCTGGGCAAGGCCCTACCAGCCGGATTTCTTGTCATGATCATCACCAGCATCCTTCTATTTGGTAAGGTACGCCAGCCACTCATTATCTGGCTAACCGTGCCACTAGCTGTTATTGGTGTCACGGTGGGCCTGCTGGGCGCGCGCGGCGCGTTTGACTTCATGGCCTTGCTTGGCGCCCTCAGCCTGATTGGTTTGCTGATCAAGAATGCCATCGTCCTGATCGAGGAAATCGACCAGCAAATTGATGAGGGCAAGAATCCCTATGATGGAATCGTCGACTCCGCTGTCAGTCGTCTACGACCGGTGACCATGGCGGCGGTGACAACTATTCTTGGCATGATCCCGCTGTTGCAAGACGTATTCTTCGTCAACATGTCACTGACCATTATGTTTGGTCTTGGCTTTGCCACAATACTTACCTTGATAATCGTGCCGGTACTGTACGCCATCCTGTTCAAGGTCAAGATCCCGTCGCCAAAATAGCAGTCGACGTACCGGCGCAACGATCGGTATGCTTGTCGTACCTGCCATCGCCCCGGTACCGGATCTGCATGAACACACCGAAGTTGATCGCCCATCGAGGCTATACCGCCCACTTTCCGGAAAACACCATTGTCGGCATTGGTGCGGCAATCGAAGCGGGCGCCAAAGCCGTTGAATTTGATATTCAGTTCAGTGCGGACCAGGTGCCGGTTCTGTTTCATGACCCTGACCTGAAACGGGTGTGTGGCGCGAACGGGACAATTCACGAACATACCCTTACCCAGCTGCAGAAACTGCACGCCTCGGAACCGGAACGTCTGGGCAGTGATTTTGCCCATGCCCGCATTGCCACACTGGAAGAGCTGGTCGACATGATCATGCACCACCCCAAGATCCAGTTATTCGTCGAGATAAAGCGCGAGGGAATTGAGCAGCTCGGCAGCAGCACGGTGCTGTCGCGACTGCAATCCGAACTGGCACCGATTCGCGATCGCTGCGTGCTGATCTCCTTCGATTACAAGTTCCTGCTTGCTGCGCGTCGCAACAACTGGGAGCAAATCGGGGTGGTGCTGAAGCACTGGCGTGATCGCAAACTTCCGATCGTCCGGGATATCAGGCCTGGATATCTGTTCTGTAACTACAAAAAGTTGCCACGACTCTTGCCAATTACAAAAGGCAAAGCCCAACTTGCGGTTTATGAGGTTGATGATCCCGTTCTTGCCCGCAAACTGGCACGGCGTGGTGTCGATTATGTGGAGACATTTTCCATTGGCGAAATGCTCAGGGCGCTGAGCTAGGCCACGCTAATCAGCCTTGCGCATGGTCGCCAGCATTGCCTTCTGCCAATCGCTATAACGACGATGCAGCGAGGCATTGTCCTGTGGCTTGAACCAGGATCCGATCTCGGTTTCGGGCCAGTCCTGCGGGCTGTTGGCTAACAGATAGGCGGTACCCCTTGCAGTGGCCTCGTGCTCTACCGGCCGGTATACCGGCATCCGGCTCAGGTCAGCCAGTCGCTGACACAGGCCATCGAGCGCCGACAGACCGCCGGTCACCTGAATCTGCAGTGGTGGTGATGCGCTTTTCTGCATTTCTTCCATGTTGACGCGCAACAGAAAAACCACGCTCTCAACGACGGCAACGGCCTTTTGCCAGTCTTCGCCATCGCCAATAAATTGCGACGGAAAATCAGGCACCCAGTAGGGAGCGCCGAGACCGGCGACGCCATTCAAGAAAATTACCGGCGCATCGTCACGCGCAAGCCACTCGGGGAGTTTTTTGTGTATATCCTTGATGTCGTGCTCCTGCTCCAGCCAGTCAAGGGCACTGGCCGCACCATTTACCGTTCCCTCGGTTACGTAGGTGGACTCCGAGTCGCGCTGCAACACGACACTGGTTAGCAGACGACGGGCAAAACCAGGATAGTGGCCGGACGGTCGCGAGACAAATGCCCCGGTACCAATATTGATATAGGCGGTCTCTGCCTGGATCTCGCCAAAGGCAAACAGCGCTGCGGACTGATCACCGTTAACCAGCGTTAGCGGAATACGGTAGTCACCAGCTTCTAAGGTTCCGAATTCGTAGGCCGTTGGAACACACTCGGGGAATATTTCTTTCTTTAAACCGAACAGCTGCATCAGCCCGACATCCCAATCCTGGGTCCTGATATTCCACAACTGGGTACGTGAGGCATTGGCCGGGTCGGCTACATAGGGATTCTCCGCCAGCAGACGATAGACGAGAAAGCTTGCCATCGGCCCGAGTGCCAACCGATTGGCATCCAGAGCGTCACGCACTGCCGGGACATTGTCCAGACACCATCGGAACTTGCTGGCGCCATAGTGCGCGGTAACGAACAAGCCGGTGGTGCGATGCACAATCTCGGAATCAATTGGCAATTGCTCAAGCCAGTGCGCCGCGCGGCGGTCCTGCCAGCTGATGATTGGCGTCAGCGCCTCGCCGGTTTCCCGGTCCCAGCACACGAGGCTCGAGCGCTGGGTCGCCATGCCGGCGGCGACAATATGGCGTGCTTCGCTACCAAGTTCGGCGATCGCCGCATCAACGGCAGCGCGAACCGATTCGAGTACTTCTTCCGGATCTTGCTCCACCCAGTCGGGCTGCGGTGTCCTTGTCGTTACTGCCTGATGGCCGCCAGCCCGGAGCTGGCCATGGCCGTCGTAAATCAACGCGCGCGAGGAGTGCCCGCCCTGGTCAATGGCGAGAAACAGATCGTGGCGGGTAGCTAGTCTAGTCGAGGGCATTCAGAAACCGGGTCCAGTCGGTCTTGCCATCACTGACAACAAACCAGGGATTCAATATATCCTCTTTGTTATAGACCAGTGGTTCACCGTTGACAGTCGTCACCTTGCCACCGGCGGTTTCCACCACTGCCTGTGCCGCGGCGGTATCCCACTCGGATGTCAGGCCCAGACGCGGATAGACATCGGCCGCGCCCTCTGCCACCAGGCACAACTTGAGTGAGCTGCCCATGCTGATGGTCTCCACCTCGCCAACGGCGTCCAGGAACTGCTCCAGCGCCGGACTTGCATGGGAACGACTGGCGACAACTCGAGCCGGCCCACCCTGATAGGTTTGCACCGTAATCGCTGCTGCCTTGCCATCACGAGTCTGCTTGAACGCACCGCTTCCGCGGCAACCGAAATAGATAACGCCGGATACCGGTACATAGACTACACCGAGCACGGGCTCGCCGTTTTCTATCAGGGCAATATTCACGGTAAATTCGCCGTTTCGTTTTACGAATTCCTTGGTACCGTCCAGCGGATCAACCAGCCAGTAACGCTGCCACTGCGAGCGCACCGCATAATCAATATCGCTCGCCTCTTCCGACAGGATCGGCATTGCCGGTGTCAGCTTTGCCAGTTCTGAAACAATGGTTTGATGCGCGGCGCGATCGGCGGCAGTCAACGGCGAACCATCGGCCTTGTCTTCAACGGCGAAATCGGAATTATAGACTTTGAGTATTTCCTCGCCGGCTTGCCTGGCAATCTTGCAAACCGGTTCAAGCAAGCCTGGCAACTCCCCCGATAGATCCGCTGGCTGATCATTGTCTTCCACTACCTTTTCTCTCCATGCAGATAGCTACGGACCATATAGAGTGCTGCGATGCTCCGCGCCTCGGTGCATTCCGGATGTTCGAGCAACTGCTCCAGCTTGCTCAACTGCCATTCCACTACCTCGATGGGTTCCGGTTCATCACCTTCGTGACGTTCCGGGTAGAGGTCCTGTGCCAGCACCACGTGGGTTTCGTGACGAAAGTAGCCAGGGGCCTCGGTCAGCGACTTCAATTGCGTCAGCTGACGAGCGCCATAACCCACTTCTTCTTTCATCTCGCGGTTGGCCGCGGCCACCGGTTCTTCGTTGTCTTCGATACGTCCCTTGGGCAAGCTTAACTCGTAGCGCTCGGCGCCGGCCGCGTATTCGCGTATGAGCAACACGGTATCGTCGTCGAGCATCGGCACGGCGAGTACCGCGCCGTGAGGTGAGCCGTACATGCGCTCGTAAACAACATCGACACCATTGGCAAAGCTGATGTCGAGCTGTTCCACCCGAAACAGGCGCGTTTCGGCGATGGTGCGGGTACGGGTTATTACGGGCTTGTTTGACATGTCCTGATTCGTTTAAGGTTAGCAAACATAAACTAACCTGTTTTGCGTTAGAGGCAAAACCAGAACCCCTGTCGATGGAGTCCGCCATGATCGGAATTGAAGAAGATCAAGACCTGCTAAAAGTCCACGTATTCGGCGAATTCACGGTCGACGACTTCAAGGAATTCGAGGACGCCATGACCGGCGAACTCAAGCTTACCCCCAAGGTAAAACTGGTGCTGGACCTGACCCAGATGAGCGGATTTACCATTGATATGGCCTGGGAAGACATCAAGTTTACCCGGGAGCATGCCCACGACTTCCAGCGTATTGCGGTGGTCAGCAGCGACCAGTGGTCAAGCTGGATGGGCTGGCTAAACGGCCTGTTTACCGACGCCGAGCTGCAGGTCTTTCGCGACCTCGACGAGGCCACCGCCTGGGCGCATGCCAGCTGACCGGCTGAATCAGGGGCGCGTGCCCAGTTTCAGCTGTTTCTTTCGATACTGCCCGTACTCTTTCATCGATGGCGCATACAGCCTGACCTGTTCGTAGCCAAGACTGCGAAGCGTCAGGTAGGTTTGCGCGGCGCGATGGCCAGATCGGCAGTAGGTAATCACCGGTGATGTTTTGTCACCAGCGCCCAATGACTCAAGTTCAGCCTGCAGGGTCTTGGCCGGGCGACGGATGAATCCACCTTCGATATCCACCGCACGCGTCCATTCCCACCAGCGCGCGCCGGCAACGTGGCCGCCCTCATGCTTTTTCGTATCGCCGACGTATTCCTTTAGACTTCGGGCATCGATCAGAACACTTCCACTTTTACTGGCATGGTCCACGTCTTCCATGCTGGCAAGATTGTCGCGACCACCACCTCTGGCAACGTATCGCGTGGGCTTTCGGTGCACCGGGGCATTAACCACCTTGCGGCCATCAAGTATCCACTTTACCAGGCCGCCATCGAGCACCGAGACTTTCGGGTGACCAATGCGCTCCAGTCCCCAGAACAGGCGACCCGCATTCAGGCTGCCCATGTCATCATAGATGACAACGTGGTCATCGCGATGGATACCAAACTGTCCGAGTCGTTTCACAAGTTCGGCGTCGCTTAGTGGCAGGGTGACCTTGTCCTTCTGGCGCGGTTTAACAATTGCGTAGTACGGCAGGTAGATCGCGCCGGGCAAGTGAAACCGGTCGTACTGTGTTTCGTCCGCCGCCATGTCCACGAGAACGACATTTTTGTTTTTCAGATTCGCGGCAAGCCATTCACCATCGACCATCACTGGCGCGGCTGCGTTGGCAACTGACCAGAGCGACAGCACCAGTGCGGTTAAAAACAGTTTTCGGAAATACAACATCATCAAGGCTCCGGTTCGGGGTTCGGCAGTATAACAAAGACCGTACTTGCGACTGCCGGTGGCTGACGCTAGATTGTGATCTGGCTCACATCCATCACAAATCGTTTAAATACCTGCACCGCCTATGGTTACCTGGGAAAACATCAATACCGTAATGCTCGATATGGATGGCACGCTGCTGGACCTGCACTTCGACAATCACTTCTGGCTGGAGCATGTACCGCTGCGCTTTGCCGAAAAAAACGGGCTCACTATCGAACAGGCGAAAGAAGCGTTGATACCGCTCTATCGCAAGGCTGAAGGCACGCTGGAGTGGTACTCCGTCGACTACTGGACCGAGCAACTGGGGTTAGACATTGAAATGCTGAAACAGGAAGTCGATCACCTGATCGCAGTGTTTCCCTACGTGGTCGATTTTCTTGAAGCAGTGCGAAGGAAAAATAAAAGAATAGTGCTGGTGACCAATGCCCACGGCAAAGCGCTAAAGATTAAAATGGACCGCACCCAACTGGGCGGTCATTTTGACCAGTTGATCTGCTCGCATGACCTGGGACTGCCCAAGGAAGACCTGTCATTCTGGGGGAAATTGCAAACGATTGAACCCTTCAGCAAGCAGCGCACATTATTTATCGATGACAGCCTGCCGGTGCTGCGATCGGCACAGGCCTATGGCATTGCCAATTTGCTGGCGGTGATTAATCCGGACTCAAAAGCGCCGGCAAAGGACGTCGAGGGTTTTGATGCGATTCAGAGCTTTCGCCAGATCATACCTGCCTGATTATCGATCAGCCCCAATCGTCGTTGCCCGTTAGCAAATCATAAACCTGTTTCATGCCATCGACGCCATGGTCGAGCATGACATCAAGCGGCCGTCGGTTCTGGAGCGATGAATTCTCGGTAGTCGGCCAGGCCTGAATGATTGCGGCGTTCATCGGCAATGCAATCTCGAGACTGTGCTGGATGCCCAGCAGGTACTTGGCCCGCTCCAGCAGATCACTTCCTTCTGGTATCGGTTCGCCATTGCGGTAGCGGGTCAGTGTTCGCGACTTGGTGCCTTCTGGCAAGTCCAGCAATACCACGCGCTGTTCCAGATCCAGATCCCACTGGTCAAATAGCTGCATCAGCGCCCGCGCCAGGTGGCTACGCTCATCGTCGGAGAGATTAACGGACATTAGTGGTATTCCTCGCTAACCGGCAGCCTTGGCAAACCTGTCCCATCGACGATCCCAGGATTTGAAGCGTTTGCGACAGTATGCGTCCAGCGATTCGTAGTCGGGGAAATAGAGATCAAAATCATCATCGGATGCCGGTGTATTGAATTCACAATCCTCGTTGGAGTGTTCGCGACATATTTGTGGACGCACATCGTAGATGCCGCAGCGACCGTCACCCAGTATGTGTCGGCAGCGATTGTTTACCAGCAGATACCAGTCACCTTCATCCTTGTATGCCTGAACATTCTCGTGCGAGATCTGCCACAACAAAGTATCGAAGTCTTCCATCGACCTCGGTGTATCCAGTTCCTGTGTGATGTACGTGCAACAGGTGGTATTGGTGCAGTAGCCGCACTTCTCCTCGGACGAGAGGCTCTCGGGATCAACTGCAATAGGGATAATCTTGCGCATTTGCGGTAACCGGGACAACGAACCGCGGAAAGTGTATCAAAATTCAACCGGGAATACCGGCTACGTCGACACTGATATCGGGCCACTACGGCAGGAGAAGTCCGTCCACTTGATAATTGTGGTTAAAAGGATCATGTTTGAACGACAAGGTGTCGGGTGACGTGCGAACTGAACGCGGAGCCCGTTAACGGGCTTAAAAGCAACACCAGATACCCGGGCCTGGCATTTCCGACCCGATTACAACAATACAACAAGGAGATTACGATGGGCGATCATGTATACAAGGTTGTTGAACTGGTGGGCTCCTCAAGCAAGAGCATTGAGGATGCAATCGAAAACGCGATTGGCCGCGCCGGCAAAACACTGAGCAATCTCGACTGGTTCGAGGTGGTGGACACGCGCGGTCATATTGATGGCGGCAAGGTGGGACACTACCAGGTGACAGTGAAAGTCGGATTCCGTCTGAAAGACTAGGCAGTTCCCGGGTTCGTGTCAGGATGAAGCGGCTCTACACCGCAGCCGACCTTACCGAGGCTTACCTGATGCGCGACATGCTGGCAGATGCCGGCATCCGCTCGCGCATACTGAATGAACATGCACAGGGTGGTACAGGTGAGATTCCGTTTACCCAGGCGTATCCGGAGCTCTGGATCGAACGTGAACAGGACCTGGAGCGGGCCAGAAAACTGGTGACAGAATTCGAGGCACGAACAAACAGTGACGTTTATGTCGATTGCCCGCGCTGTGGTGAGGAAAATCCCGATAACTTCGAGACTTGCTGGCACTGTGGTCTGCCACTCGACTGAACAACCCGCTTAATTACCTTGGTCGATGCTCCGGGGTCCACTGCTCGATTGGAACCGGGTCTTTCTCAAGCAGGTACTTGTAGCTGAGCCAGGCCATCAATCCAATCCAGACAATGGTCAACAAGCCGCCGACCAGCACCCATTGCGATGTTCTTAGCTTCATTGGACCAGGCCTCGTTGAGTCACCTGCATACTAGTCAAGCGCTTGCCCGAGGTCCACGCGCGCAAGGAGTATTTTGATGAAACTGTATCTAGCCCAGCATGGCGAAGCCGCCAGTAAAGACGTGGATCCAGGGCGGGGACTAACAAGCCAGGGCAAAAAAGACATGGCTGCCATGGCCGCCTATCTCAAGGCACGCGGTATTTCGATCGGCCAGGTTTTTGATAGCGGCAAACTGCGGGCACACCAGACTGCCGAGATACTCGCAAGCGCTATCGCGCCCGGCGCCACTATCGCTACCCACGAAAGCATTAATCCGCTCGATCTACCGACTGTCATCGCTGAGGAAATTGAGCAATGGGATGAAGACACCCTCGTGGTTGGCCATCTGCCGTTTCTGGCGAAGCTGGTAACGCTCCTGATAACGAATCATGAGGAGCCACCAATTGTGAACTTCACCCCTGGAGCTGTTATCTGCCTGGAAAGGACATCAAATGCGGAATGGCACATTGTCTGGTTGCTGCCGCCGGTGCTGGTACGGGATTGATATGACGGCCAGGCGTTGCCAGTGACAGCCCGGTTCGGCTTCAGGCCAGCCCGGCCTCAATTTCGTCCAGCACTGCCTCGCACCGGCGCATCACACGGGCACTGCGCAACCACTTGATCTCCCGTCGCGCGGTGTCAGCCGGTTGCTCCCCAAGCCTGTGAAACAACCAAAGTACTTTTAACGAAAAGGAATCATCAGCCTCGCCATCGACGACCTTTGGTGGAAACTTGGGACCGATAATGCGCAGTAATACTGCCAGTGCGTGTGCATTCATCTTCACCGGGTTTCCCGGACCGGGCTGCAATAACCGATAGCTGAAGTCGAGCAGCGGCAGGATCTTTTCCTTTGATGCCTGGCAGTAGTCAGTCAATTGCTGCTCATGCTCGTCAGGCGAAATAAAAAACGCCGCCGCCATCCATAACAAGGTTTTTTTGACGTTTACGCCGTCCTGATCCGCGAGCATGGTCTCGATCAGTTGTCTCAGGTCTTGCTCGTCGGCGTAGCGAAAGGCTACGTTTAACAATTCGACCAGCAACTTCAACCGGCATTGCTTCCAGCGTTGTAACAGGGTCAGTGACAGCGTCGCCATGATCGGTGCCGCGCGCTGCTCGTGCAGCAAGGCCAGCAGACCCGGAAGATAGGCAGCGCCTCGGTCGATCAGGATGCCCCAGTAGATTGCCAGGGCAGCAGCCACGGTTTCCGGCCGCCGTTCCACCAGCTGTGGATACCACCGGTTTTCCAGCTCGGCGGTACTGGCGAAGTAGAAACTCAGTAATGACTGCAGTCTCTCCTCCGGCAGCGCCAGCGCCTCGTCCATCGCCCGCTCGGCCAACAGGTCCATGCCGGCAAGCGCGATAAAGTTCATTGGATGTTCATTGCCACGTGCGCGGGCGCTGGCAATTTCAGCGGCATCGGGCAACGGCACGGTGGTCGCGGCTGCGCCAAATCCTTCGAGCACGGCATCGACCAGTTCCGGGTTGGCCAGCGTGGCCACGCGATCGACCGGCGAAAGGTCGACATCAATATTCATGTACATGCCGAGATAAGCCCGGGCAAATTGCTCCAGGGCATGGACCGCGGTACCGGACCGGACCGCCTCGATCTCGGGCATCAGGCTGGCATCGTTACGGGCCCGGATCTGATCAAAATTCTGCTCTGTTGCTTCCGTCATTGGGGGCTACTTCCGGGCACGGTTCCCTAAAATACAGGCTATTCCCGGCATTCACAAAAACCCGCCCAGCTGACCAGATTCGCCTACTTTGACTGACACAATTTGTCGATGGCCTGGTTGATGGCACCCAAAGCCTGATTTATTTCCTCGGTTTTTCCCCGAAATCAGCCGTAAATTAGCATCGACTAATATAGGCACGGTCTTTGCTATATAAAACAGCATAAAGGAACGCCAGGGTGCTCCAGATGGATCAACCTGCGAGGGCGACGGAAATGCCGGTGAACTCGGTATTTAAATTTCTTCAGGAGCAAATTGAGTATGAAAAAGACCATAGCGTTAATTTGGTTATTGAGTTCGATGTTGATGGCGGCTACTGCCAGCGCCAATACGTCGGAGTTTCCACATCGTGGCAAATTCAAAAATGTGCCGGTGATGGAGATGTCTGCCTTGCAGGCGAAATTCGACAGCGTCGCTATCGTTGATGTGCGTTCCGCATATGAATTCGAGACCCTGCACATCAAGGGTGCCGTCAACATTCCACTGAGCAGCAAGGATTTTGGTACCCGGCTCAAGGCACTGAGCGCAAAATCGGGCAAGCAGCTGGTGATGTACTGTAACGGTGGTACTTGTAAGAAGTCCTACAAGGCAGTCGAGAAAGCCATGGCTGCCGGAGTCACGAACGTGGTTGCGTTTGATGCAGGTATCTACGCCTGGGCCAGCACCCACCCGCAGCACTCTGTGCTGCTGGGCCAGCACCCAATGCAGGCCGGTGCCTTTATCGACAACAAGCGCTTCAAGAGCCATATGCTGACTGCCAAGGATTTCGAAGCGAATTTCGGACCCCGCGCCCAGATCCTGGACATCCGCGACCGGGCACAACGCGACACCCAGCTGTTCCCGTTCCAGGAAAAACGTGCGCAGCTCGACGAGATGGATCGCATCAAGGAAATTGTTGCCCAGGCCAAGCGCAGCAACAAGACCCTGCTGGTCTACGACAAGGTCGGCAAGCAGGTGCGCTGGTTCCAGTATTTCCTGGAGCGTGAAGGCGTGCGCAACTACTACTTTATGAAGGGCGGCTCGGAAGGCTACTACGAGGCCAAGCTCGGCAAATTCCTGATCAAGATTCCGGAAAAGAGCTAGTCTCGGCTAATCATCATCGCGAATAAAAACGGGGGCGGAAGCCCCCGTTTTTTGTCCTGTTACTCGTAACTGTCACGCAGGGTCTGCAGACGGGAATTGCATTCGGTCAGCGCCTGGCCGCGCTGCTCCGCCAGCACCACCACATCCCGATACGTTGGATTGTCCGTCGGCAGAACGGGATAATCACAATCCTTTGTCAGCAGCGGGTTGGGTTTTTGCGGCGCTGGCGTCATGCAGGAGGCCAGAAATGGACTCAGGCACAGGACTGTCGAGACAGACATCAGCTGCTTCCTTGACCACCTTGATCCTATCCATATAGACAATTTTTCGCTCCTTTTTCGCCTTATCCAGCTGCTCAAGTAGCACATTTTCCCGCTCCCTGTGTTGTAGCGCAGCCTGTTGGTAGTCCGCGACGGCAGCGGCTTTGCCCTGAAAATAGCCGGTGAAATAGACGCCGGGTATCAGACCGACAATTGCGATAATCGCGGCCGCAATAATGTATGTTTTCATGAGCTCCCTTCACTAAAACAGCATTTGCTAATTTACGTGCCAATTTTCAGTGTTAACACAAGCTTCATGAAGCGCCAGTTTAGGCATTTTTTCAACCAGTTTTACTCGCAGTGAGCAAATTTTTTTTGTAGACTTGATTTAACTGTGGTGTATGGCAGTGATCGTTCTGGAAAAATCCTACCTAGTAGTCCGACGAAAATTCCCTTTCATAACCCGCAGCAACCCAAGTTAATCAGAAAATTTAAGAGGAAATGGCATGGCTACTGGTACCGTGAAATGGTTTAACGAATCGAAAGGCTTCGGCTTTATCTCTCAGGACGATGGCGGCAAAGACGTTTTCGTTCACTTCAGCGCCATCACTGGCGACGGCTTCAAGACACTGGCCGAAGGTCAGAAAGTAAGCTTTGAAGTGCAAGACGGCCCGAAGGGCCCTCAGGCAGCAAACGTCGTTCCGCAGTAAACTGTCGGAATGATCATAAAAAGCCCCGCACGTGTGCGGGGCTTTTTTTTGGTCCTGAAAAAGAGATCTACTATCGGCCGAGGTGTTGGTAGATAAATTCGGCGGCGCGCCGATTGGCGTCTTTGGCTGCCAGGTCATCGGCAAATGTTCGAACATTCTCCGGGCGAAAATCAAACGCACGACCGACACCGGGATACACGATCAGGGTCACGTCCCTGCCTTTTTCCTTGAGCTGCTTCACGGCTGATTCAATCGGGCGTCGACGCTGATATTGCTCGTCTTCACCGATAAAGATCAGAGTCGGGATTTTCAGATCATCGGCCTCGGGAGCATAACCATAGACCTGCGAGGGTTCCGGTGCGTTCGGGTCCTGCATATGCGGGTACCAGGAGACATAGCAGGCAACATCCTTGAGTTGACGTCCCTTGGTGACCGCGACCTTGAGGCTGTAGTAGCCGCCGCGAGTATGGGAAACCAGGCAGATCTTGTTGCTGGTACGCCCTGGAATTTTAAGAAGGGCGTCGACTCCCCGGTTCACTGTCTCCTCCAGCGCATAGTCGTGCTCATAGGGATAGGCATCCATATCGTGGGCATCGTAGATATCAGGCGCTAGCACGATCAAGCCGCGAGCGGCCAGGCGTTTTACCTTCTTCTGCACCAATTCATCCAGCCCGCGACGGCCATGGACAAACAACACACCGGGATAGCGACCGTGTTTCTTTGGCTGTGCCAGCAACGCACGCACCTCGATGTCGCCATTTTTGTAATTCACCCATCGGGTAGTGACATCAAAATTGGCGGGCGTCTCGATCTTGCCATGGTTCCACCAACTGTCACTCCACCACCAGCGATCCGGGGCCGGTGCCGAAGGATCATGGGCATGCGCGAACGGGATCAACAGGATCATTGCAACTACAGAAATTAACACACGCATATCTTCCTTCCATCCAGAATAAAGGGGTATGAGGCATTCTCGGTACGATCAGCTTTATACGATCATTGCTGCCGATCTTTATAATTAATTTGTTGGCGCCGGTGGGGTTAAGCGCGGCCACATCATACCAACTCTTGCCATGACTTGCCCGGGCAACCCGGCACGCGATACGGAAACGAATCAGTGGTCCCGATCTGCCCGGCATTAATCAGACGTTGCGATGTTTCCAGAGGATTAACAGGAACAACAACAGAGCACCAAATACCATAAATTCACTGATCACTAGTGCAGGCAGCGCACTTTTACTGCCCTTAAGTACCATCGCCAGGCTCGGTGCCATGATCAATAGCCCCAGGTTGGCCAGATAAAATTGCGAGCCGGCGAGCCTGCCTTCGGCCATCACCGGATATAGCCGATAGACGATGCCGTAAATTGCGAGGCTTACCCAACCCAGCAAATTGATATGGGCGTGCACCGGCGACATGGAAAAGTCCTGTTTTGCGCCCATGATTATGCCAAGCAACATACCGATGATGCCCCACAGCGCGGCGGTCAGTAAAAAACGCATGGAAAGACTCATTGTTCCTCCTGGGAGTTGTTATTGATTATTGGATCCAAGGTGAAAATAAAGCACGCCCTTTCTAATAAAAATCGCTCTTCGCATCAAGCGAATCACAGGATGTCATTGCGCGGGCTAGGGTAGATCAGCGGGTGCCGGTCAGATCGTTGCGGTTGAGCAAGAAAACTGTTTCCTCGCCGGACTCGTGGCTCAACCAGGTAAAGGGCATATGAGGGAAACGCTGCTCCAGCGCCTCGCGGCTCTCGCCCACCTCAACGATCAGCAGCCCGCCCTCGTTAAGGTGTTCCGCTGCCTGTGCCAGGATCCTGTCAACAATATCGAGACCATTGTCTTCAGCGACCAGCGCCAACTCCGGCTCGTGCTTGTATTCCTGGGGTAGCGCCAGCATGGACGATGGCGGGACGTAGGGCGGATTGCTCACAATAATGTCGTAGTGCCGATTGCCGAGCGCCTCAAACAGATCGGATTGAATCAGTTCGACACGATCGCCGAGGCCATAGTCCTGCATGTTCTTTATCGCAACCTTGAGCGCGTCAGCCGAAATGTCTGCCGCGTCGACATGGGTCTCGGGAAACTCCAGTGCAATGGCAATGGCGATACAGCCACTACCGGTACACAGATCCAGCACGCTGTGAATCCTGTCTTCCTCGATCCACGGCTGGAAGTGCTCGAGAATATATTCGGCTATCAGTGAACGCGGAATCAATGCGCGTTCGTCGATGTAGAAGCGGTGGCCGGCGAACCAGGCCTCATTAAGCAGATAGGCGACCGGTATACGCTCGTCAATACGACGCCTGACCAGCGCATCGAGCTTGTTGATTTCACTTGCTGTCAGTTCACGCTCCAGCGCGTCATCAAGCTCGGCGGGAGCCAGGCCGATAGCACTGCCTACGAGCCAGGCCGCCTCGTCCAGCGCCTCCATCGTCCCGTGCCCGAAAAAGATATCGCTGTCCAGAAACTGTGCTTCGGCCTGATAGATATATTGACCCACTGTTGGCCGCGCACCTTCCTGCATCACTGAAACCCGGTGTCAGTCCGCTACTTGTTGTAACGTTCGGGCAGCGGCCGCCGGGCAACACCGCTGTCGACTGCGGCCCGGGCAATCGCCGGTGCAACCGTATCGAGCAGGCGCGAGTCGAGCGGCTTGGGAATAATGTAATCCGGCCCGAACGTGAGCGAGCCGAGCTTGTAGGCCTGCAACACTTCTGAGGGTACGGGCTCATGGGTCAGGTCACGCAGCGCTACCACACCCGCCTTCAACATCTCTCGATTGATATGCGAGGCATGTACATCGAGTGCGCCACGGAAGATATAGGGAAAGCCGAGCACGTTGTTGACCTGGTTCGGATAGTCCGAGCGACCGGTGGCCATGATGACATCGTCCCGTACTTTCTTTGCATCTTCCGGCCGAATCTCCGGGTCGGGATTGGCGAGGGCAAACACGATCGGATTCACAGCCATGCTTGCCAACAGCGCATCACTGACCTTGCCACCACTGGAAACGCCGATAAAGATATCGGCATCTTTCATCGCATCTTCCAGGGTACGTTTATCCGTCTTGCCGGCAAATTCCTGCTTGTACTGGTTCAAGTCGCTGCGGCCGTCGTGAATCACTCCCTTTCGGTCCACCAGCAATAACTTGTCCGGATCTGCGCCCAAATCGAGCAGTAATCGCATCGAGCTGATGCCGGCTGCACCGGCGCCAAGGCAAACGATTTGCGCATCGGCCAGCTCCTTGCCAGCAATTTCCAGTGCGTTAAGCAGGCCGGCACAGATAATGACGGCGGTACCGTGCTGATCATCGTGGAAAACCGGGATATCGAGTCGCTCCTCCAGTATGCGCTCGATTTCAAAACAGGCCGGTGCAGCAATATCTTCCAGATTGATACCACCGAATGTTGGTGCGATACGGGTAACGGTGTCGATAAACTCTTCCGGCGTTGCCGCATTGACCTCGATATCGAACACATCGACATTGGCGAAGCGCTTGAACAATACGCCCTTACCTTCCATTACCGGCTTGCTTGCCAGCGCACCGGTATTGCCCAGGCCCAGCACTGCACTGCCGTCACTGATTACCGCCACCAGATTGCCCTTGTTGGTATAGCGATAGACATCTTCAGGATTGTCGGCAATGGCGCGCACCGGTGCAGCAACGCCGGGCGAGTAGGCCAGTGCCAGGTCCTCTTGGGTCCTGGTCGGCTTGGTGACCTCGGTAGCCAGTTTCCCGGGCACCGGGTGTTCATGGTATTCAAGTGCCGCTTGCATGAGTTTGTCGTTCATATGATTTCCTATTGGATAATCTTGACTGCCTCGCCAACCTGCAGTTCGCCGTCAGGGTACTTGTCGTTAATCAGACGCAACAAGCGTTCAGGATAATTGGGTATTGGTGACTTGCGCGCAAGTGCTTTAAAACTGGTATTACGACCGGCTTGCACGATACCAATACGCAGGCCCTTGGCCCATTGCCGCTCCCGGGCAGTAAGCGCGTGCATACTCGCCGCTACCTTAAGGAACACCGGGTCCGTTTGCTTTAATAGTGCATCGGTCTTGGTCGCACCAAAGAAGGCGTAGACACGGTCCTGATATAGCACGACGCTAACGCGCGCATTGCGCCGGCCGAACGGGGTGGCAATACGCGCTATTGCCGAATGGTTTGGCAGCTTCAAACCGGGCACGGTCCCTTCCTGCTCCAGTTTCCCCAACTTGAGTTTGGTTGCCATCACCTGTTTGGCGGTCAGGTGTTCATCCTTTTTCAACTCCACCAGCCGCACTTCCATCGCGGCATCACGCCCGGGATTGGTTGCAGACAGTGCTTTCGGTTCATTGCTGAGGCGCCAGCCCGCGGGAAACGTCAGCGAAAAATTCAGGCCTTCATGATAGAAGGCGTTGTTGCGGCGAATGCCCTGGTTGACGCTGTCGCCAAAGACAACGCCGTCGAGCTGGGCGAGGTAAGATTCCCGGTTGATGTGCCCGGGCTTGGTGCCGTTCTTCTTGTATTTATTGGCGGCGGCGACAACCTGCTGCAGACGGGTGTCTGCACTCGGGTGGGAAGCAAATACACCGTGATATACACGCGGCTCCCGACCCTCTTTTGCAGCCCGCTCTTTCTCGAACTCTTCCTGGTTTTTCAGAATACCAATGACATCGATCATGGCATTGGGATCGTAGGAGGTGCGCGCCAGATATTCGGCGCCGAGGCGATCGGCTTCAAGTTCGTCTTCGCGGCCATAGCCGCTCAACATCGCATTACCAAGTATGTTCATGAGTTGCTGGCTGACATCGGTACGCAACTCCGGAACGAAGATGGTCGCGAGCGTCATGCCAACCGAGGTGGCCATCGCCTTGGAGTACTGTTGCACCCCATGCCGTGCCGTTACGTGGCCTATTTCGTGACCCAGCACCGCGGCCAGCTCCGCCTCCGAATTAATGTAAGCAAGGATGCCACGGGTTATATAGACATAGCCGCCGGGGAGAGCAAAGGCGTTGACCTCGGGGCTATCGAGCACGGTGAAGGTGTAGGTCAGATTCGTGCGATGACTATGCTTGACCAGCTCCTGTCCAATACGATTTACGTACGCCTGCAATTCCGGGTCATCGTAGGCACCGTATTGCTTGATTATTTCCGGATGATTTTTCTTGCCGAGTGCAATCTCCCGCTCTTCAGACATGAGCGTCAGGTCCTGTTCACCGGTCACCGGGTTGGCCGCGCAACCGACCAGCAGTCCCGCGCCCATGACTGCGATGCTCAAAATCAACAATAGTTTGATCGAACCCGCTTTCATTTCAGGATTTCCACCATCGCCGGATGTCCAATACGAACACGTAATTTATCACGCCAGAGACTGATCCATCCCCTGACCTGCACCCGTTTACCCTTCCATTTATTCGGGTCACCGCCAAAGTGATGCCAGTTGTCACGATCGATGGCAATGGCAAAATTTTCGGAGAGATCGAGATAGACGTACTTGCGACTCTGGCCGACTTGACTGATGGTGCCGGTAACGAAACGAAACCCGGTATCTCCGTCAGCCAGCAGCTGCGCCGGTACCGGCTGATAATAGCGCTCGGCCCAGATGCCTCGATTTGCGTTGCGGGCCTCGGCCTCGGCGTGCCGATAATCAGAAACGTGGGACAGGTTCGGCGGGATTGCGATCAGCACTGCCAGCCCCTGGCGAAGCAGGTACTCGCCAGCCGAGGCGCCAGCGGCATTGTCGACATAGGCAAGCGTGCGACCGTAGTGATCGTGGCGATCAGATCCGAACCGCAGCCTTGCGGACCCGTTGCCGAGGAAGGTTTGCAGGGCCTTCTTTGCCGCCTGCGCCAGCGGCTGGTCAGGGCGTCCATCCCGGCCAAGCTCGGGGGCGTTGATACCAATCAGGCGGATCTTGCGGCCATCGGCCAGTTGCAAAGTGTCGCCATCCACGACCCAACGGACCGCGACTGCCTCGCTGGCCGCGAGTGTGGTCGGCAGCAACAGCCATAACGCAAAAAAGGCACCCCAAAGGGATGCCTTTCTGTGCAAGTGAGTACTCACCTGTATTTATTTCTTCATCGAACCGTACTTCTGGCGGAATTTCTCCACGCGGCCCGCGGTGTCGACGATCTTCTGCTTGCCGGTGTAGAACGGGTGGCAGGCAGAGCAAACTTCGACGTTCAGATCTTCGCCCAGGGTAGAGCGTGTCGTGAAGGTGTTGCCGCAAGTGCAGCTCACCTTCATATCGGTGTATTCGGGATGGATGCCGGTTTTCATAAATGCCTCGTCTGTGTCACGCCACGGATTTCCGACCCGCAGCTCACTTTTTCGGTCCCCACCTGATCCTGCTTTGGGGGGCGGCGTAGTCTATTCAAAAATATCTTGCGGAGCAATAAGTTAAACCAAATATCCGGGATTTCTGGTCACTTACCGCTTCATTGAGGCGAAGAATTCAGCGTTATTTTTGGTGGATTTCAGCCTATCCAGCAGGAACTCCGATGCCTCAAGCTCATCCATCTGGTGCAGCAGCTTGCGCAGGATCCAGACCTTTTGCAGCTCGTCCGGGTCCAGCAACAGCTCTTCGCGGCGGGTGCCGGAACGATTGATATTGATCGCCGGGTAAACCCGCTTCTCCGCCAGACGACGGTCCAGGTGGACCTCCATGTTACCGGTGCCCTTGAACTCCTCGTAGATGACATCGTCCATCTTGGAGCCGGTGTCGATCAGGGCGGTGGCCAGAATAGTCAGGCTGCCGCCTTCCTCGATATTACGGGCGGCGCCAAAGAATCGTTTCGGTCGCTGCAGGGCATTGGCGTCGACACCACCGGTAAGCACCTTGCCCGAGGCCGGTACTACGGTGTTATAGGCGCGCGCCAGGCGGGTAATGGAATCGAGCAGGATCACTACGTCTTTCTTGTGCTCCACCAGGCGCTTGGCCTTCTCGATCACCATTTCCGCGACCTGCACGTGACGTGTCGCCGGCTCATCAAAGGTGGAACTGATCACTTCACCCCGAACCGACCGCTGCATTTCCGTTACTTCTTCCGGGCGCTCATCGATCAGCAATACCATCAACATGCAATCCGGGTGATTGGCGGTAATGGCATGGGCAATCTGTTGCAACATCACGGTCTTGCCGCTCTTGGGTGAGGCCACCAGCAGGCCGCGCTGGCCCTTGCCGATGGGCGAAATCAGATCGATGACACGTGCGGTGAGGTTCTCGGTCGATTCGTTATCCTGTTCCAGACGCAAGCGGTCCTGCGGATGCAGCGGCGTCAGGTTTTCGAACAGGATCTTGTTCTTGGCTTCTTCTGGTGACTGATGATTGATCTCTTCAACTTTCAGTAACGCGAAATAACGTTCGGATTCTTTCGGTGGACGGATGTTGCCGCGGATGGTGTCACCGGTACGCAGATTGAAACGGCGTATTTGTGAGGGTGATACATAGATATCGTCCGGGCCGGCAAGATAGGAGCTATCTGCTGATCGCAGAAAGCCGAAGCCGTCCTGCAATATTTCGACAACACCTTCGCCGGTAATGTTTTCGCCTTTCTTGGCCTGTGCCTTAAGGATGGCAAAGATCAGGTCCTGACGACGCATGCGACTGCCACCTTCGAGCTTCAGCTCGGATGCCATGTCGACCAATTCTTGAGCGGGTTTTCTTTTTAGTTCTGAGAGATTCATAGCCTTTAAACGCGTTAACTGAGAGATATGGAACCCAGAGGAATGAAGCCTGCTGGAGTTGCCGGGAGAGAAAATAAACCAGGTTGAGTTGTTGGATGTTGCCAGTCGCCAAGTGAAGGAACGCGACCTGTATTTCACCTTAGCACCTGCTTATGGGTTCGTCTACCCAAAAGCAGGGCCGGCAATTTAAATATTTTCTAAAGATTTTCGTCGATAAAGGCTGCCAGCTGGGACTTGGAAAGCGCGCCAACCTTGGTGGCCTCGACATTTCCGCCCTTGAACATCATCAGCGTCGGAATGCCACGGATACCGTATTTTGGCGGCGTACCCGGATTCTCATCGATATTCAGCTTGGCAATTTTTACCTTGCCACCGTATTCCTTGGCGATCTCTTCCAGCACGGGTGCAATCATCTTGCACGGGCCGCACCATTCCGCCCAGTAGTCGACCAGCACCGGCCCATCGGCCTGCAGTACTTCCTGGTCGAAGGAATCGTCTGTTACATGCGCGATCCCATCACTCATATTGATTAATCCTCCAGTGGCTAGTCGGGGAGTTTTATTCTTGGTCAGCGTGTCGCCACTATGACGAGCTGTAAACAGGGTGTATATTTGAGCGGAATACTTCAGCCAATGCAAGCACACGGTCCCGCCCATAAAAATCTGGCCATTTTTTCAAGGTTTCCAGGCCACGTTTTCAGGGATGTTCCCAGATTCTTTTCATGAGTGAAAAACACCTTTCTGATACGTCTTTTGCCAGCTTAAACCTGCCAGAGCCGCTACAACTCGGTATCCGGGACGCCGGCTTCGAATATTGCACACCGATTCAGGCCGAGGCACTGCCGCTGGCACTGGAAGGCCGGGATGTAGAGGGTCAAGCCCAGACCGGTACCGGCAAGTCCGCGGCTTTCCTGCTGGCGACGATGGCGCATTTGCTGAAACACCCGGCGCCCGAGGGGCGCAAGCCGACCCAGCCACGGGCCATTATCCTGGCCCCGACGCGCGAACTGGCGATCCAGATACATAAAGACGCCGACGTTCTGGCAAAGCATACCGATCTGAAGCTGGTGCTGGTCTACGGCGGCACCGGTTATGACAGCCAACGCCAGGCGCTCGAGGCCGGCGTGGATATCCTGATCGGGACTCCCGGTCGTCTGATCGATTATTTCAAGCAACACGTGTTTGACCTCAAGGCAATCCAGGTCATGGTGCTGGACGAGGCCGATCGCATGTTCGACCTCGGTTTCATCAAGGACATTCGCTACCTGTTTCACCGGATGCCGGCGCCGGAAAAACGGCTGAACATGCTGTTCTCGGCGACCCTGTCGATGAAGGTAAATGAACTCGCCTACGAACACATGAACAACCCGACCGCGGTCAACGTCATGCCCGAGCGGGTCACGGCAGACAAGGTAAAGCAGGTTGTTTACTACACCTCCAACGATGAGAAGATACCGCTGCTGATTGGCCTGTTAAAACACATGGATCCGCACCGCACACTGGTGTTTACCAATACCAAGCACATGGCGGAAAAAGTCTGCGGGTTTCTCGAAGGTAACGGCCTTCACGCCGAGGTGCTGTCCGGTGACGTACCGCAGAACAAGCGCCAGCGCCTGTTGCAGGAATTCACCGAGGGCAAGCTACCGGTAATGATCGCCACCGATGTTGCCGCCCGCGGCCTGCATATTCCGGAAGTGAGTCACGTGTTCAATTTTGACCTGCCGCAGGATCCGGAAGACTACGTACACCGAATCGGCCGTACCGCACGCGCAGGTGCCTCGGGTGATGCCATCAGTTTTGCCTGCGAGGACTATTCGTTTTCGTTGCCGGACATCGAGGCCTATATCGAACACAAGATCCCGTCAGAACCGGTTACCAGTGAGTTGTTGCCCGAGTTGCAGCCACCGGTAAGACGCGAACGCAAGCCACGTGATGACAAGCGTGGTGGTGGTCGCGGTGGCAAACCCGGCGGCAGACCGGGTCGTGATAATCGCTCCGCCCCGCGTGGCCAGCGATCGAAACCAGCGGAACGATCCGGCGACAAACCCCGCCCGAAGCAAGACAAAAAGAACGCTGCCAAACCCGCACCAAAACGCAAGGCACCAAGCGGACCCGCAATCGGCTAGGTCAACTAACCCACTCCAACCGAAAACCGGGATCACTCATTTGGCTTTTTAAAATGGCGTTCCAGCACCCGATCGACATCATCAACGGCCATCGGTTTATGGAACAGGAAGCCTTGCGCGACGTCACAACCGATATCAACAAGCAGTTGCCGGTGCGATTCGGTTTCGATGCCCTCGGCCACCATATTCAATTCAAGACCCGCGCATAGCGATACCATTGCCTGGAGCACGGCCATGTCCTTGGAATCATCCAGGGCACCCCAGACAAAGTGCCGATCGATCTTGATCGTATCGATCGGCAGGGTCTTGATGTATTTCAGCGATGAGTAGCCGGTACCGAAATCATCGATGGTAACCCTGATTCCGTGGCGCTTCAGGCGCACCAGCTTGGTAACCGTTGCCTCGAGATCACTCATGAAAACCTGTTCGGTAATTTCAAGCTCGATCAGCGCCGAGTCGACACCTGACGCCAGTATTTGTGCCTCTGTCGTGTCGCAGAATTTGCTGTCGAGAAACTGACGCCCGGAGACATTGATCGCAACCGGCACTGCCAGCCCGCGATTGGCCCACCTCGTCAGATCGCCAAGAATCTGTTCTACCAGTTGCTGACCCAAAGGCAGAATCAGGCCGGTCTCTTCGGCAACGGAGATAAACCGCGCCGGCAGTAGCAAACCCGTTTCCGGGTGATTCCATCGAGCCAGGGCTTCCAGACCGACCACCGCGCCATCGGCAATTCGCACCTTGGGCTGGTAATAGATTTCGAACTCACGATGTTCCAGCCCGCGGCGAATACTGTTCTCGGTGCTGACGAATGCAGCGGCCTGTTTAATCATATCCGGCGCAAACAGCTTTATCTTTTCCTGACGGCCGTGTTTGGAGCGATACATTGCTGCGTCGGCGTGCTTCACCAATTCGTCGGGTGTCGTGCCATCTTGCGGATAGAAGGCGATGCCGATGGATCCGGTCAGATACAACTCGTGTTCCTCAACCCGAAACGGCTCTTCAACCGCATCGATGAGTTCTTCTGCAAACCGGATCGCCTGATCATTGTCAGTAACATGATGCGCGAGGATCACAAACTCGTCGCCGCCAAAGCGGGTGACCATGCTATCTCGGGCATGTGTCACCAACCGCTTGGCAAGGATCCGCAGCAGTTTGTCGCCAAAGAAGTGGCCATAGCTGTCGTTAATATTTTTAAACCGGTCGAGATCCAGAAACAGAACAGCAAAAACGGATTTCTGCCTGGTTCCGGAGTCAATGTACTGGCGGATGGTTCGCTCCAGCGAGCGTCGGTTGGGCAGATCGCATAACGGATCATAGTAAGCCATGTGCTCAATACGATCCTCGAACGCCTTGCGCTGGGTAATATCAACATTGGTCGAACGCACCCCGATCTGCTGGCCATCTTTTTCATATACCGGGCTACAAACGTGGCTGACCCAAACCTGGCGCCCGTTTTTACCAAGCAGTCGAATATCCAGTGTCTCGGCGACCCCCGCGTGATTAACGTTGTCAACATGCTGCAACCAGCGATCCCGATCGTCGGGATGAACCAGATCGTTCATCAAGTTGGGCTTTTTATAGAAATCTTCCGCCCGATAGCCAAGCAACCGTTCACAGGATGGAGAGACATACTCGTATTCGCCTTCAACTGATCGAAGGTAAATGAAATCTTCTGCGACATCGGCGACCGCGCGAAATTTGTCAGAGTTGTGGCGAACTTGTTGGCCCAATTGAAGTACGCGGCCCAATACCAGCCCCAACGCCGTGATCAACACAAGAGGTATGATCAGCAGCTGCGCATGGAACCCGTTTTCGTCATAAATATTTTGATCCAGAATACCGATGATCTGGATCGCAAACGCAGGCACGATCAATAGTGCTGCCAGCAATCCTCCTTTCAGATAAAACCTGCCACTGCTTTTTAACAAGGCAGTAATTGCCGATGCTTTGGACTCCGGCGGTTGGCTAGATTGTTGCTGGCTCATTGTTGCTGGCTCGGGACAAATGTCGCCTCCGGAGGTTCGAGTGAGGTCCTGCTTGCCTGGCTGGAGAGTATACCGATTGCCGATCCAGAGACGGTTCGGCTTACAGCCCTGTACAAATAGTAGTCGTCCGGGCGGGGTAATCAAAATTCGACGATAAACGCCGCTCTACTTGCACTTATTATTAACTATGTCTGCGCGTGGATTTCACGCAGCTTGGCGACTGCCAGCCCGGCCTCGTCCGCCTGATGCAGGGCGCGCTCGAGTCGTGCCGGCGCTGATCGACCCATGCACTTATGGTCCGGGTCGCCGTCGAAGGCATCAAGCATTCCCTCGATCAGTTTTTTCGCATCGAGAGCATGGCCAACCAGGAAAGTCTGAATCTCGATAACATCACTGGCTACGGCACGGGCAATGCGTTCATGCTTTTTCCAGAGTGCGCTTACGGTACCACCACACTCAAGACCGGCGATGTTGGTGGTCAGGATATAGACATTTTTAATCACAAGCTCCAGCTCC
The DNA here is from genome assembly GCA_022340825.1 of Acidiferrobacterales bacterium. Taxonomy (GTDB): domain Bacteria; phylum Pseudomonadota; class Gammaproteobacteria; order Acidiferrobacterales; family JAJDNE01; genus JAJDNE01. Next base: position 34,221 of record JAJDNE010000059.1, read on the forward strand.
AGTGCTTCGGCCGAATCAAGCACCCGGGCCGGGATTTTAATCGCCGCCAGTGCGTCGGCAATTAGTTGTGCATGTGGTCCGTAGACCGGTGACGGTATCAACACCTTGAAATCCTGCCCCGGTTTTTTCTCGAACCAGACTGAGATCACTGTCGGGTTGTCCAGTTGATGTTGCTGCCAGTCGCGCGGTAGCAGTTCGTTTTGCAGCAACACCAGCCGGTCACGCCAGACGGCAGGCACTGCCTCCAGCGCCGGATGTAAATCATTTTCGGCAACCGCGACAATGACAGCTTCCGGTTCGCTGATCTCTTGTGCCATTTGCGCCAGGTCCATGTCGCGCGTCACAGGAAAAACCGGGTGGCCGTTGCGCAATAAACCACGCGCGAATACGCCGCCTACTTCCCCGAGTCCAATCAATACCACCGGTTTTTTCATTGTCTTGCCTCGTTTACTTTGCCATCGAGGGGGCAGATAGTATGGTTTACTGCCTTGAGGTCAAGCCGTGACCCGCGAGGAGCGAAGATGCGAATGTTGCGAACCGGTTTATTTGTGTTGCTCACGCTGGTGTCTCTGTGGGCGCTGGCTAGCAGTCCCACCAGTCAGACAGTGGTGCTACTTCAGCTGGATGGCCCGATTGGCCCGGCCGGTGCCGACTATGTCGTGCGCGGATTAAAACGCGCCGCCGAACGCAACGCGCCGCTGGTAGTCATTCAGCTGGATACCCCCGGCGGCCTCGACACCTCCATGCGTGACATTATCCAGGCGATCCTGGGTTCACCGGTACCGGTCGCGACCTACGTTGCCCCCAGTGGTGCACGCGCCGCAAGCGCCGGAACATTCCTGCTGTACGCCAGTCACATTGCGGCGATGTCGCCCGGCACCACGCTCGGAGCGGCAACACCGGTACGCATCGGTGGCATGCCTGGCGCCCCGGAACCCGCCGGGACCGATGACAAGAAAAAAGGCGGGAGCAACGACACGGCGATGGAACGTAAGATCCTGAACGATGCCATCGCTTACATTCGCTCACTGGCGCAGTTGCGCAGTAGAAATGTCGGCTGGGCGGAAAAGGCAGTGCGTGATGCGGCCAGCCTGCCGGCCACCGAGGCACTGGCACAAAACGTGGTCGATGTTATGGCAGTTGATGTCAGCGAGTTGCTTGCCAGGATAGATGGCCGCAAGGTCAACGTCCTTGGTCAGGAAATCCGGCTGCGGACCAAGGGCTTGCCGATACAACGTTTCGAACCCGACTGGCGGTACGAACTGCTCACCACCATCACCAATCCCAATATTTTACCGATCCTGATGATGCTGGGTGTGTTCGGCCTGTTTTACGAACTGCTCAATCCGGGTTTTGTCTTACCGGGTGTGATCGGTGGTATTTGCCTGGTTCTGGCACTCTATGCCTCACACGTCATGCCGGTTAACTATGCCGGACTCGCCCTGATACTACTCGGTATCATATTTATGGTGGCGGAGGCATTCGTGCCGAGCTTTGGCGCACTCGGTATCGGTGGCGTCATCGCTTTTGTTGCCGGATCGATCATGCTGATCGAAACCGACGTTGAAGGCTTCCAGGTATCATGGCTATCGGTAATCAGCACCGCGGTGTTTGGTGCCGTCGCCTTCGGGGGCGTAGCAACACTGGCTGCCAGGGCGCACCGACGACGAATCGTCAGTGGTCGGGAAGAAATGATTGGCAGCATTGGCGAGGCGCTGGAAAGTTTTGATCACAAAGGCCGGGTACGGGTGCATAGCGAGGAGTGGCATGCGTCCACCACGCAAGCCATCGACGCCGGTCAGGCAGTCGAGGTAACCGGAATGGACGGCTTGACCCTGACAGTCGTACCGGCAACAACCAAGGAGAACTGATATGGGCGGTACTTTTTCACTCTTTATCATCGCTTTTATTGCCATTGTTCTGTTTTCGGCAATCCGCATCATGCGCGAATACGAGCGCGCAGTAGTATTCCTGCTCGGCCGCTTCTGGAAGGTAAAGGGCCCGGGCCTGATCATTGTTATCCCGGTAATCCAGACCGCCGTACGCGTTGACTTGCGTACCGTGGTAATGGACGTGCCAACGCAGGACGTGATCTCCAAGGACAACGTCTCGGTGAAGGTGAACGCCGTCGTCTATTTTCGTGTCATTGATCCGCAGCGCGCCATTATCCAGGTGGAAGACTATTTCTCAGCTACCAGTCAGCTGGCGCAGACGACGTTGCGCTCGGTGCTCGGCAAGCATGAACTGGATGAAATGTTGTCGGAGCGAGACAAGCTTAATTCGGATATTCAGCAGATACTCGATTCGCAGACCGATGTCTGGGGCATCAAGGTAACCAGTGTGGAGATCAAGCACGTCGATATTGACCCGACCATGGTTCGCGCTATTGCCAAGCAGGCAGAGGCCGAGCGCGAGCGTCGCGGCAAGATCATTCACGCCGAGGGTGAAAAGCAGGCGGCAGAGATGCTGGTGCAGGCGGCAGCGACGATGAGTGCGCAACCCGCTGCGCTACAGCTTCGTTACTTGCAAACCCTGACGGAGATTGCCGGCGACAAGAGCTCAACCATCGTGTTCCCACTGCCGATTGATCTGATCAGTAAGGTGGTAGAGGCGCTGAAGAAATAGTACAGCGGCGAGGACATACGCCAAATTAGTAGTCGATACCGCGGCCAAATATCCAGGAATTGATCGTCACCGGTCCGGCACTTGATTCAAGGTCCAGGTATTCGTAAAAACCCTGGCCATTGGGCGGGCGTGTATTGGTTTGAAACAGCAGGTTGTATTCATCGGCAACCGGATTCAACGGTCCCCAGGCATTGCCCCGGAATATGATCAGCGTATCGGAATCCAGTCGGTAGTACGGTTGCCACTGACCCTGGCGGTTGCGGAAATAACGCACTGTGATTGCGCACAATAAGCGACGATTGGGTCCCTCGTCGGTATAGAGCTTTACCTTGGCGCTACCGACAATTCTGCGGTAGGACGGGAAAACGGTACCTGGAAGGATGCGCCATTTCGTGCGCGGGCCCAGTGGTTCTTTTGGTTTTACGATACCCACGATCGGGCGCACACGACGGCCCTCGTCATCCGGATCTGCTTGCGGGTGACTAATAATCATCAACGCGGGCATACCGAAGCCTTCTTCGTTAATGCTCTGCGCCATCGCGGGTACAACGATCATGCCGAGAACAATCGCGACAAATCGCACGGCAAGAACTGGGAACGACTGGATCATGAATCAAGGTTAACCATCGCAGGACAGACTGTCTACCACGATGAAAGCTCATAGATTTTTTTAACAACTCTTGTAATCTGCTCCAGCCATGCTATCGATCAAAAAAACCTGCGCACTCACGACACTGGTGTTGCTAATTACCGGTCAATTGTCTGCGGATGGTCTGCAGCCTGATCGTCGAAACACAATTGCGCCTGCTTTGAAACTAAATGATCTGTCTGGCAGGACGCATCAGCTCACGCAATATCGGGGACAGGTAGTGCTGGTGAATTTCTGGGCGACATGGTGCCCACCCTGCCGTGCGGAAATGCCTTCGATCTGGCGACTGAAACAGAAACTGAAAGACAAACCGTTTCAGGTAGTGACGGTCAATATGGGCGAGAACCGGGAAACCATTACAGCATTCCTGCCCGAACGCATGCAACGGGATTTCGTGTCACTAATGGATAGCGATACCGCATCGATGGAAGACTGGAAGGTTACGGCATTACCGGCCACTTACCTGATCGATCGTGAGGGAAGAATTGCCTACTCGGTCTACGGTGCCGTGGAATGGGATCAGGCAACATCGGTGGACCGGGTGAATCGCCTTTTGGGCGATTAGCCTAAAGAGCGATTATTTTTCGGCCAGCCAGTCCCGCGGTTTGAGATAGGACTCGTACAACTCCGCTTCCGGACTGCCAGCTTCCGGCTGCCAGTTGTAACGCCACTTTACCAGCGGCGGCAGCGACATCAGGATCGACTCGGTACGCCCGCCGGACTGCAGGCCGAACAGGGTGCCGCGATCATAAACAAGATTGAATTCGACATAACGCCCACGCCGGTACAGCTGAAAATCACGCTCGCGTTCTCCAAAATCGGTGTCCTTACGACGCAGAACGATGGGCAGGTACGCCTTGAGATAGTGATCACCAACGCTTTGCATGAATCCGAACGCGGATTCAAATCCGCCTTCGTTGAGATCGTCAAAAAACAGGCCGCCGACGCCCCGGGTTTCACCCCGATGCTTCAGATAAAAATAATCGTCCGCCCACCGCTTGAAGCGTGGATAGATATCCGCTCCATAGGGCTCACAGGCGGCGCGCGCAGTCTGATGCCACTCGATAACGTCGTCCTTGAACGGGTAATAGGGTGTCAGGTCGAAACCGCCGCCGAACCACCAGATGGGCTCGGCACCCTCTTTCTCTGCCATGAAAAAACGGACATTGGCATGCGACGTAGGCACGTAGGGATTCTGCGGATGAATCACCAGCGATACGCCCATGGCTTGCCAAGAACGTCCTGCCAGTTCCGGGCGATGCGTTGTCGCTGATGGTGGCAAGTCGTTGCCGAAGACGTGGGAGAAGGCGACGCCGCCCTGTTCGAATACGGCGCCGTTACTGAGGACGCGGGTTCGACCGCCGCCGCCTGCCTCACGGGTCCAGGCGTCCTCGATGAAGATTTCCCTGCCGTCAACCTCTGCCAGTCCGTTGCAGATGGCATCCTGCAAATTCAGTAAATAATCTTTAACGGCGGTGATATCTGGCTGACTCATGAATTGTTCCTAATAGTTATGCGCGCACGACGGAATCGCTGCGGGCATCACGGATCTCTGTCGGCCGTTTCAGATCGCCGACCCGGCCCGGCACCAGGTAGTCGATGCTATCACCGAAGAGTCGCCGTACCGTAAGGGCATCTCGTGCCGGTCGGCCGTTGGCAATATTGGCACTGGTCGATACCAGCGGATGACCCAGCGCCTGGCACAGTGCTCGCGCGACCGGGTGTGCGGTGACGCGTACGGCAATCGTGTTGTGTGCGCCCCTGAGCAACGGCGACACATCGTCCCTCGCCGGTAATAGCCAGGTGACCGGTCCCGGCCAGCTGGCCAATACCTTTTTTTCGATGTCTTTTTCCACTGGCGCGAGGTAAGGCGCCAACTGCCCGAACGAGGCAGCAATAAGTATTAAACCTTTTTCAACGGGGCGTTGTTTCAATGCCAGCAGGCGCCATACCGCTTCCAGGTTCTCCGGATCGCAACCCAGTCCGAATACTGCCTCTGTCGGGTATGCGACGATGGCGCCGGCACGAATGGCGCGCGCCGCCTGTTTGAGTTGCCAGGACTGGATTGATTGCACTGTTCAGGCAGTAACAACCGCGTACCGCGCGGAGCGGTATCCGGTATTTGATCTAGTTGTTGTATCCGAACTCACCGATCCACTTGCCGTGACGAAAATCGATGCGCAGCCAGTGCGGAACGTAGGCGGTCGGTTTGACGATAGGAAAGTCGGCTAGTGGCGGTTCGTCACCGTCAAAGTGGGTGTCACACTTCGCCGTCATTACCGGTCGAAAACGTACAGCCAGCTGGTCACCGGCAGTAATCTCATTGGTATTGTCGCCCGCCTCGCGGAAACGTACCTGCTTTCGAATCAGGCAGCTGAAATAGAGTTCCATTTCTGCCAGCAATGGATGCTGGCGCTCCCGCAAGGCAAGGTCCGCCGCCCGGCTGGTCTCCACGTTCACGGTCTTGCCTTCAATCTCGACTGTCGTCTGCATAATTTAATCCTGACATCTCATTCGATAGAGAGTGTGAATTGTACCTAGCCGCCCAGTTTCTTCTGCAGCTCGGCATCCTTGGCTTGTACAGCCTTGGCATTTTCTTCACGGTCGTCGCGCAGACGCTCAGCCAGCGCGGCGTCGCTCAGTGACAAGATCTGTGCAGCGAGGTAACCGGCATTCTTGGCACCAGCCTTGCCGATCGCTACGGAAGCTACCGGAATACCGCCCGGCATCTGCACGGTCGACAGCAGTGCATCCATCCCGTCAAGCGGACCGGCGTCCATTGGTACACCGATAACCGGTTTCAATGTCAGCCCGGCGACGGTGCCGGCGAGATGGGCAGCCAGCCCGGCGGCGGCGATGAATACAGCACAACCGCGTTGGTCCGCATGCTTCACGTATGCATGGGTGATATCCGGGGTACGGTGGGCAGAGGTAATCTTGACCTCAACCGGCACTTCCAGTTTTTTCAAAACGTCCAGACACGCCTGCATGGTTCCGAGATCCGAGTCGGAACCCATTAAAACGGCAACAAAAGGCTTGCTCATTGATCTTTTCCAGCTTGTTTAACTAGGGTCAAAAGCTTACCGGGTTTGAACCCGGAGTGGTATAGGCTGTCAAAAGTGTATGGCTACCCGGTACAATAGCCGGCCAACACCAATCGGAGGACAGACTGTTGCAACGTATCCTGATTTCTACCCTGCTGACCGCCTTGCTGGGCTTCACGACCGTCAGCCAAGCAGCCGAACCGTTTTATAAGGATGATATCCGCGTGACTTATAAGGTTGAGGCCAATTTCAAGGACGTTCGCGACCAACTGGAAACGGCGATCGGTAGCAAGGGTATCAAGATCAACAACGTGTCCTACATTGGCAAGATGCTGATTCGTACCGGCAAGGACCTTGGTTTTAAAAAAGAGATATATACCGATGCACAGGCGTTTGAATTCTGTAGCGCGACTGCGTCACGGTTTACCATGGAGGCCGATCCGCACAATATCGTGTTCTGCCCCTACATTATTTCCGTGTATGAGCTGGCGAATGAAAAAGGATCGGTCTACGTGACCTATCGTCGGCCCAACATCATCGGCAGCGATGCCTCGAAAAAATCACTGCGCGATGTTGAGAAGCTGATCGACTCAATTGCGCAGGAGGCATTAAGCTGGTTCTAGCCACTAACCGCTTGCTGCAGAAACAAAAAGCCCGTCAGATGCAGACGGGCTTTTTTTATTTTTGTTGTTCTCGGGCCACCGCTCGATATCCGATATCGGTACGGTAGTAGACACCCTTCCAGTCGATCTGCTTCACCAGTTCATAGGCGCGCCGTTGTGCGGCACTTACCGTCTCGCCCAATGCGGTAACGCATAGCACCCGCCCACCGCTGGTGACGACCTTGCCGTCACTCTCGCTGGTACCCGCATGAAAAACCTTGGCGTCCGGTGCATCGCTATCTGGCAAACCGTTGATGACATCGCCCTTGCTATAGCTCGCCGGATAACCACCAGCTGCCAACACGACGCCCAACGACGCGCGCGCATCCCACTCGACACTGATCTGATCCAGTCGCTTGTCGAGCGCGGCCTCGACCAGCTCAACCAGGTCTGACTTCAAGCGCAGCATAATCGGTTGCGTCTCGGGATCACCGAACCGACAGTTGTACTCCAGCACCTTGGGCGTGCCGTCGGCGGCAATCATGACGCCAGCATAGAGGAAACCGGTATAGGGCAGGCCTTCCGCCGCCATCCCGTTTACGGTCGGCCAGATTACCTCGTTCATAATTCGCTGATGAATTTCATCGGTGACGACCGGTGCCGGCGAGTAAGCGCCCATGCCTCCGGTATTCGGGCCCTTGTCACCATTGTCACGCGCCTTGTGATCCTGCGACGTCGCCAGCGGCAAGACGTGCTCGCCATCAACCATACATATGAAACTGGCTTCCTCGCCGGTGAGAAATTCCTCAACCACGACACGATGACCGGCCTCGCCGAAGGCATTACCCGCAAGCATATCCTCGACCGCAGAAATCGCCTCATCTTCGGTCTGGGCCAGGATCACACCCTTGCCGGCAGCGAGGCCGTCGGCCTTGACCACAATCGGTGCGCCTTGTTCGCGGATATAGTCGGTCGCTTTTTTTACATCAGTGAAGTTGCCGTATGCAGCGGTAGGAATTTTGTGCCGCGCGAGGAAATCCTTGGTAAAGGCCTTGGAGCCCTCGAGTTGCGCCGCGCCCTGGCCCGGGCCGAAGCAACGGAGTCCTGCCGCGGAAAACCTGTCCACGATGCCGATGACCAGCGGCGCCTCCGGGCCAACGATGGTCAGGTCAATCGCCTTTTCCTTGGCAAATGCCAGCAGGGCATCGATTTCCTCCGCACCGATCGCAATATTTGCGACCTTGGGTTCGCGCGCGGTGCCGGCATTGCCGGGTGCGACAAAAACGGTATCTACCTTGTCTGATTGCGCCGCTTTCCAGGCCAGCGCGTGTTCGCGCCCACCGCCACCGACTATCAATACCTTCATCCGCGATCGACCTCTTACCTAGTGACGGAAGTGGCGCATGCCGGTAAACACCATGGCAATATTGTGCTCATCGGCCGCTTGAATTACTTCGTCGTCGCGCATGGAACCACCGGGCTGAATCACCGCAGTTATGCCGGCTTCGCCCGCCTGATCCAGGCCATCCCGGAACGGGAAAAAGGCATCGCTCGCCATCACCGAGCCCTTCACCTCGAGCCCGGCATGCTCGGCCTTGATGCCGGCAATGCGCGCCGAGTTAACGCGGCTCATTTGCCCCGCGCCCACCCCGATGGTCATTTTGTTTTTGCCGTAGACAATGGCGTTGGATTTAACATACTTGGCCACGCGCCAGGTAAACAAGAGATCGGCCATCTCTTCATCCGTAGGTTTGCGTTTGGTGACGACCTTCAGTTCGTTATACAAATCCAGGTCACAATCCTGTACCAGCAGACCGCCGTTAACCCGTTTGAAATCGAGGCGCGGTTTGGTATCGCCAGACCACTCACCGCACTCAAGCAGGCGCACGTTCTTTTTTGTCGCCACGGCATCAATGGCCGCCTGACTCACTTTCGGGGCAATGATTACCTCGACAAATTGTCGATCAACGATTGCCCTGGCGGTGTCCCCGTCGAGCTCCTGGTTGAATGCAATGATGCCACCGAAGGCCGATTCCGGATCGGTCTGGTAGGCGCGATCATAGGCCTCAAGCAGGCTTGCGCCGAGCGCCACGCCACAGGGATTCGCGTGTTTAACAATGACGCAGGCCGGATCTTCATCGAACTGCTTAACGCATTCCAGTGCTGCATCGGTATCGCCGATGTTGTTGAACGAAAGCTCCTTGCCCTGTATCTGTTTTGCCGTGGCGATACTGGCATCGGTGTTATTGTGTTCCACATAAAATGCGGCTTCCTGATGTGGATTCTCGCCATAGCGCATCTCTTGCGCCTTGTAGAACTGGCTATTAAAGGTGCGTGGAAATGCGGTGTTCTCGCCGCAGGCCGTAATCTTGCCAAGATAGTTTGCAATAGCGCCATCGTAGTGTGCCGTGTGCTCGAAGGTCTTGACCGCCAGGTCAAAGCGGGTTTGCGTGGTCACAGCACCTTCGTTGGATTTCATTTCCGCCAGCACTTTATTGTAGTCAGCAGCTTCAACGACCACTGTAACGTCGGCGTGATTTTTAGCGGCTGCGCGTAACATGGTGGGGCCACCGATATCGATGTTCTCAATCGCCATCGGCAAGGTGCAATCGTCACGAGCGATGGTTTGCTCAAACGGGTACAGGTTTACCACCACCATATCAATCGGCAGTATGTCGTTTTCCGCCATCACTGCATCGTCAGTTCCGCGTCTACCGAGCAAGCCACCATGAATTTTCGGATGCAGCGTCTTCACTCGCCCATCCATCATCTCGGGAAAACCGGTGTAATCGGATACCTCGATGACCGGTATGCCATTGTCGGCAAGCATTTTTGCCGTGCCACCAGTGGAAAGTATCTCGACACCAGAGGCAGACAGTTCTTTGGCAAATTCCACGATACCGGTTTTATCGGAAACACTGATTAACGCACGCTTAATAACGATCATGCTGCCTCGAACGAATAGCAATTGGAAATGGGTTCGGTTTTGAACAGGCCGGACGCAACGCGTCGGTCCTGGTTATACATCAAGCTTGTGTAGCTTGAGTTTCTTGCGCAATGTATTTCTATTGATACCAAGCAGCTCGGCGGCGCGACACTGGTTACTTGCAGCGTGTTTCATTACGACTTCCAGTAACGGTTTTTCCACTTCACCAATTACCATTGAATAAAGGTCGCCGGTCTTGTGCCCGTTCAGGTCCTTGAAATAGCGCTCCATGGAACGTTTTACACACTTGGCGAGTGCACCCTCGTCGATCTCCTTCTTCTTCACGCCGCCAACTCCCTCTGCTCTTTTCTTGCTTCTATTTGTCGATCAAAAAATTCCTGGACCATGTCAAATTGCGCTTCTGCCGTTTCCACGCGATTGACCGTATCGCGAAAGCTGGCGCCACCGCGGGTGCCCTTGCTGTACCAGGAGATGTGCTTCCGCGCGACACGCACACCGGTGTACTCACCATAAAAGTCGTACAGATTCTGCACGTGTGTCATTAATGTATCTCGCACTTCTTCCAGCGTCGGTTCCGCCAGATGCTTGCCGGTTTCAAGGTAGTGCTGAATCTCGCGAAAGATCCAGGGCCGGCCCTGGGCAGCGCGCCCGATCATGACACCATCAACCCCGGTGTAATCGAGCACATACTTGGCCTTTTCCGGCGAAGTGATATCGCCATTGGCGATGACCGGGATCGCGACAGCAGATTTGATCTCGGCAATCGTGTCGTATTCTGCCTCGCCCATATAAGCGCAGGCGCGGGTACGGCCGTGCACTGCCAATGCCTGGATGCCAATGTCCTCTGCAATGCGCGCGATATCCGGACCATTCCGGTTTTCCTTGTCCCAACCAGTGCGAATCTTCAATGTGACCGGTACATCGACTGCCTTCACCACTGACTCGAGTATGCGCGCCACCAACGGCTCATCTTTCAGCAGAGCAGAACCAGCGGCTACCTTGCAGATTTTCTTTGCCGGACAGCCCATGTTGATGTCAATAATCTGTGCGCCATGCTCAACATTATATTGGGCGGCCTGCGCCATCATCTCCGGATCAGCGCCAACGATCTGTACCGAACGCGGTTCATTCTCACCACCATGATCTGCGCGGCGTAATGTCTTCTCGCTGCCCCAGAGCAACGAGTTAGATGACACCATCTCGGACACCGCCATGCCGGCACCCAGTTTCTTGCACAACTGACGGAACGGGCGATCGGTAACGCCGGCCATCGGTGCAACAAACAGGTTGTTGTTTAACTTGTACGGTCCGATTTGCATCTAATTAACTAACCCCGGGACCCCGAGAAAAAGGGTGGACGATCATACAGCAAAAACTTGTGTGCGGGGAAGAGAGGCATGAAGATCATTCGCGGAAAATCTTCACAAACTTGTTGCGGGATAAAACTGTTAACTCGTTACCAGGTGTTGCGGATCTGCCAACAGACGGATCTCGAAACCATCTGCTCGCTGACTCGGATTGGTAAATTCAATTTCGGCGCGGATAATGACATTTGGGATCATGTAATCGTTAATTTGGATCTTTTTCTGAAGGTACTCTTCCGGTCGAAAAGTACGACGCCCTACCAGCACGCCGCGATGGTTGCTTAGTGTCACTTCCATCAACGGATACGGTTGGCTGAAACTTGCCCGATTGATCAATGATGCACGTAAACGCAACACACGGGCATATTTCGGGTGTGGAGAAATACGGGTTTTCGTCAACTCGATCAGGCCCGCATCCACTTGCGGCCGAATAACACAACCTAATCTTGCACATGCCTCCTTTATATAAGGTCTTAGTTCAGGATAGTGCGCTAACTCGGTACTGTAGAAGTAGACAATCTGTCCGGCGAGAATCGCCAGTACCAGCAGATTCCCCAGTGCCCAGAACACCGGTCGCACGCGGGAGCGTTTTTTGCCCCAAAGTAGCTCGTCCAGTGTCGGTAGATGGCCAGTAACCTTTTTAGTACCGCTTTGGTCGTTCCTGTTGGTCGCTGTCCTGCGCGCAGGCGGTGCCGGCGTTTTTACCGCTTTCCTGGTCGACGGCAGTGAGTCCATAAGGAACCGGTCTGCCCGAAACACGTGGTGACACTCGCCACAGCGGACCACGCCGCCGCGCGCCTGAAGTTGCTCATCGGACACGGCAAAGGTGGTACGGCATTGTGGGCAGCGTGTGTACATGACTCTTTAACTGTAGACAGGATTCAGCGCCGTTGACCGCTGAGCAGGGCCCAGCCGTCATGCAACTCGGAGTGTAAATCAAAACTTGCTTCGTAGTGCGGCGCCACCAGCGCCACCTGCTCCGCCAGCAACCCGGAGAGTGCGATTCGGCCACCCGGCTCAACCATGGCCGTCAGTCGAGAAGCCAGCTCAATCAGGGGTTCGGCCAGGATATTGGCCAGTACAATTGGTGCCGTGAGGTCTGCGGGCACGGCGTCGGGCAGAAACCCCTTGAATCGATCGTCCACCCCATTTTGCCTGGCATTGTCCCGGCTTACTTCCAGTGCCCTGGGGTCCGTGTCCACGCCCCAGGCAATCGCAGCGCCCAGTTTCAGGGCCGCGATCGCCAGGATGCCGGAACCGCATCCGTAATCGATAACCTTGAGGCCCTTGAGCGAAACCTCGGTCAACCATTTCAGGCAAAGATGGGTGGTTGCGTGGGTACCGGTGCCAAAGGCGAGGCCGGGGTCAATATAGACCGTGGGCAGTAACGGCGGCGGCGGGGCAATATCAACCGGACTGATCCACAGTTTGTTGTTGATATTGATCGGCTGAAAACGATCGAGCCAGACACGCTCCCAGTCCTGGTCCGCAAGCTTGTCGCGCGACACCGCTGGCAGGGGATCCGGGGCGACCGCATCTTCCAGTGCAGCGACGACACCATCGATATCGTCGCCTTCGGCCCATAACCCGGTGACGGTGGTGTGCGACCACAGCGGCGCTTCCCCGTCCAGCCGGTCGAATACAGGCTCGTCTTTACTATCACTGAGCGAGACCGATACCGCACCCAGTTCTGACATGGCATCGGCAATCACCGGGGCGAGTTCACGGCCGGCCTTGATGATCAGTTGATGCCACATGAATCGTCGGGCCCGGCCGGCAAACAGGACTGGCTACGCTGGAGAGTATCAGCGCTTACAGACCGAGCTTCTTCTCTAGATAGTGAATGTTGACACCGCCGGCCTGAAAAGCCGAATCCGCCATGATCTTTTCCTGTAGCGGAATATTGGTCTTGATGCCGTCGATAAACATTTCTGACAGCGCGATACGCATACGCGCCATGGCAATTTCACGCGTATCTCCATGCACAATCAGCTTGGCAATCATCGAATCGTAATACGGCGGAATCATGTAGTTGTTATAGATATGGGAATCCACACGAACGCCAGGACCACCCGGTTGGTGATACTGGGTAATTCGTCCCGGTGACGGTAAAAACTTTTCCGGATCTTCTGCATTGATGCGACACTCCATTGCATGTCCGCGAATTTCAATATCACGCTGCTTGTAGGAAAGCTTTTCACCGGATGCGATCAATAACTGTTCCCGAACAATATCAACGCCGGTAATCATTTCGGTTACCGGATGTTCTACCTGTACACGCGTGTTCATCTCGATAAAATAGAACTCGTTATCCTGATACAAGAATTCGAAAGTACCGGCACCACGATAGCCGATCTTGCGGCAGGCTTCGGCACAACGCTCACCGATCTTGGTACGCAGCTTCTCGCTAATGCCCGGCGCCGGCGCCTCTTCCACCACTTTCTGATGACGGCGCTGTAGAGAGCAATCACGCTCACCAAGGTGTATAGCGTTACCGTGTTCATCGGCGAGCACCTGAAACTCCACGTGTCGCGGATTATCGAGAAATTTCTCCATGTAAACCGTATCGTTGCCAAATGCAGCACCGGCTTCCGAACGGGTCATGTTGACCGCGTTGAGTAGTGCTGCTTCGGTATGGACCACACGCATACCTTTGCCGCCGCCGCCACCGGCAGCCTTGATAATCACCGGGTAACCGATTTCATGGGCGAGTTTAAGTGTCCGCCGCTCGTCCTCGTCCAGTGGGCCATCAGAACCCGGTACGGTCGGGACGCCGGCTTTCTTCATTGCCTCAATCGCGGAAATTTTGTCACCCATCAGGCGAATGGTTGCCGGGCGCGGACCAATAAAAATGAAACCGCTTTGCTCAACACGTTCGGCAAAGTCTGCATTTTCTGAAAGGAAGCCGTAACCCGGATGAATCGCAACGGCGTCGGTCACTTCGGCCGCACTGATCACTGCCGGGATATTGAGATAACTCAGTGTTGCCTGGGGCGGGCCAATGCACACCGACTCGTCCGCTAGACGAACATATTTGGCGTCATTGTCTGCCTCGGAATGAACCGCAACAGTCTTGATACCAAGTGCGCGGCAGGCACGCTGGATACGCAGCGCGATTTCGCCGCGGTTGGCTATGAGTACTTTTTCAATCATGGGAATTCAGCTGCAGCTATTCAATGATGAAGAGGGCCTCACCGTATTCGACCGGCTGGCCATTCTCTTTCAATATCGCCTTGACCACCCCGGACTTGTCGGCTTCGATTTCGTTGAGCATCTTCATTGCCTCGACAATGCAAAGCGTATCGCCAACCGAAACAGTATCGCCAACACTGGCAAAAGGCTTGGCGCCGGGCGATGGTGCGCTATAAAACGTTCCCACCATCGGAGATTTGACCGCATGACCGGAAGGCAGTTCTTTTTCGCCTACTTCTGATTCCGCCGCTGCAGCGGGTGCCGGGGCGGCCACCGGTGCGGCGGGCGCAGCCATCATTGGTGCAGGTGCCGCGTACGATACTGAACTGGTACGACTGATGCGAATCGACTCCTCGCCTTCGTTAATCTCTATTTCGGCCAGGCTGGATTCCTCCAGCATCTCGATCAGTTTCTTTACTTTTCTGATATCCATAAGTCTGCAACCTATGTGGTTAAGTTGTTAATAACGGCCTCAAGGGCCATTGCGTAGCCTTTTACTCCCTTGCCTACAATCACGTTGCTGGCTACATCCGACAGATAGGAGTGATGGCGAAATGCTTCGCGCGCATGTACGTCCGAAATATGTACTTCCGTAAAAGGGATTCCGCTGGCAACCAGCGCATCGCGCAAGGCGATACTGGTATGGGTGTAGGCGCCTGCATTGATAATGATGTGCGCGACGCCCTCATCCATGGCAGCGTGAATCCGGTCAATCAATTCGTGTTCTGCATTGCTCTGGAAACACAGGACTTCGTGCCCCGCGGACTTGCCTTGCGCCACCAGACTGTGCTCGATATCTGCCAGCGTCTCGTGTCCGTAGATCTCCGGTTCGCGTTTGCCGAGCAAATTCAGATTCGGCCCGTTTATCACCAGCACCTTTGCCATAATCTATTAATAACCAGTGAGTTAGCGTTGAGCCGGGCTAGATTGGTTCCAAATTTCGCACATTATTAGCTGATCTGATCCGAATTGCATCGATCTTCGGAAGTTTGGCATTTTGCGCCGCTCAAGATTGATTGTCCAGCATTTGCCAGCTTTAACGAAAGATATACCTATTTTTCCAGAAGATCGGGACAAATAAGCAGATTAGTGGCGGAAAAAGTAAACTGGTTAATTATCGGGCAACAGGCCCTGCAACAAAGACTCGAGTTCCGCAGGCTGGTAGGCGCCCACCTTGCGGCTTAGCACCTGTCCCTTCCGGTCAATGACTACGCTGTAGGGCAAAGAGCCGATACGGTTACCGTATTGCTGCATCAGCGCCATTACCTCTTCCTGCCCGACCAGCACCGGGTAGTTGATCAGCTTGAAGTCCTGGAAGTTTTTCACGTCTTCCAGCTTGTCGATGGCGACGCCAATGATTTGCAGACCGCGGGCACCGTACTTACCCTGTGTACGGACAAACAACGGGATCTCCTCGCGACAGGGTGGACACCAGGTTGCCCAGAAATTAAGCACAATCAGCTTGCCGCGCCACTCGCTCAACTGTCTTGGCTTGCCATCAATCCCCGGTAGGGTGAAATCCACCATGGTCTTTGGTAATGCAGTTGCCGGTGCTGGCTCTGGCACCGCGGGTCGATTCAGCCATTGTGCCAACAAGAAACCGCCTGCCAATGCGGCGACGGCCACGATACCAACAAGAAACTTTATTTTTGTTTTCATGGAAAGAAATACTGCTAATGAAGCAATACCCGCCATACCAGCGGGTCGCTTAGCGGTTGATGCCTAGACCTGGTTCAGTACTGCAAGAAACTCTTCTGGTGTTTTATAGCCATAGAAATTCAGATCTTTGCGAATTTCGCCATTGCGATCGAGCACGATCATCGCCGGTGGACCAAAGACACTGTAACGTTGCTTGATCGCCTTGGTATCCGGATTGTTGGGGTCGGTCACCTCGACCTGCAAAGCAACGAAGCGCTCGTTCAACACCTTTGTCACCTGCGGATCAACAAACGTTGTTTTTTCCATGCGTATGCAATCGGTGCACCAGGTGGCAAAGTAATCAAGGATAACCGGCTTGCCGGCAGTCTTGGCCGAGGCCAGCCTGGCATCGAGTTCAGCCATGTTGTTCACGCGTTCAAACACATGAATCTCGCTGCTGACCGCCGCAACCGATGACCTACCGGTTGAAACCGTTAACTCTGACAATGAGACGGGTTTCAGAATATCGCGGTTGCCGGAGAAGGCGCCAATCAGGGCCAACGCGCCCCATACCAGCAGCAACATACCAATGCCCTTGAACAGATAGCGCCATCCCGAAGAACCCGCAGGCAACGGCTCAATGGCACCGAGATAGATCGCAGTAACGATAAACAGCGCCGCCCATAAATACATCACCGGTACCTGCGGCAACAACCCGAGCAAGTAGATGGCGACTCCGAGCAACAGCACACCAAAGAAATATTTCACCCGATCCATCCACACGCCGGCGCGCGGCAACAGGAAGCCAGCTCCGAAACCAAGGCCGATGAGGATTGCACCCATGCCCATCGACATGGAAAACATGATCAGACCACCCAGCACTGCATCCTTGGTCGCGATTGCCGCGCCGAGGGCGGCCATAAGCAAAGGCGAAACACAGGCACCAACGATAAGCGCAGAAATCACGCCCATGATGAAGACACCGATAACCGAGCCGCCCTTGATGTCCTGCGACCGGGTTTGCAGACGGGACTGAATGAATGACGGCATCTGGATTTCATAAAAACCGAACATGGAGAGCGCCAGTAACGCCAGCAGCGTACTGAAGATGCCTATTGCCCAGACGTTCTGGAAATATGCTTGTAATTGGTCGCCGGTGGCGCCGGCCAGGACGCCGGCCAGGGTATACGTAACCGATGTGCCCAGCACATAGACTGTCGCGAGGAAACCCCCGCGCAACTTGGTGATCTCCTGTCCGCCCTGACCCACAATGATGCTGGACAGGATCGGGATCATCGGTAATACGCAGGGGGTAAATGTCAGGATCAGTCCGACCCCAAAGGCGCCCAGTATTGCCAGCCAATAATCCCGGGTACTGATCGTGCTGCCGGATTTTCCAGCCGAGGTACCGGCGACGCTCATGCCCTCTGTCGCATCACCAACGCTGACCTTGCCACCCGCCATTGCCAGATTGATTTTCCTGGTCGTTGGCGGATAACAAATGCCTTTTTCTGCACAACCCTGGTAACCGACACTGAGAGCTGCGGCCATGGCATCACCGCTGCTGATCTTCACCGGCACGCTGACATCAAATGACTGGGTATAGACGACCGTCTTGCCGAAGGTAGGATCTTCCTTGGTTTTACCCTTGGGCATTTTGACTTTACCCAGCTCTGCCGAACCTCCTGCGCCATCAAGTGAAAATTTGATTTTGTCGCGATAGAGGTAATAACCATCAACAATCGCAAAGTGGGCGTTGAGGGTGCGATCATCAATCGCGGTCACACTTAGCTTGAATGCTTCATCCGGGTGAAGGAATTCCTGGCCAACATCGGTGCCGGGTTGCACCAGCTGCTTCAAGGCACTGATGGAATCGATTTTCTGCACACTGGCTGCTGCTACCGCTGGCAAGGCAAAACCGATCTCTTTGGTTATCGGCGGATAACACACACCAACCGGCTCGTTACATCCCTGCGAGGTAATACGTAGGGTCAGTTTTTCCGCCGCTGCGCCAGCGCGTTTAAGTGGCAACTTGACCGAAACTGTCTTTACATAGGTCTCGACCTCGCCAAACAGGGGATCTTTTTTGACCTTGCCCTTTGGAAATTCGGGAGTAAGTAGCGTCGCGCTCCCTTTCACCACATCGAATTTGAACTTGTCCCGATAGAGGTAATAACCATCGGCGATCGTCCATTTGGCCTCGAGCTGGTTGCCGTCAACCACACTGGTGGACAGGCTGAAGGCCTGGTCCGGCTCCAGTAACTCATCCTGGTCACCCCCCGGTAACGGATCAGCCGCAAACGTCGGAAGTGAAACGAGCAGGCCAAGTATGACGAGAAATTTTTTCATGATTCTTATTCCGGTTGTGTTAGCCACGCCAGGTAGGGCTCAAGACCCGCGGTTATTGGGACCCCGATCACCTCGGGAAGTTCGTAGGGATGCAATTCGACAATGCGTCTTTCGATATTTTCATAGGAGGCGGAGTTTATCTTTATTAGCAACAAACTTTCATTCACTGATTCGATCTGGCCTTTCCAGCGATAAACCGATTTTACTCCAGGCAGGATATTGGCACAGGCCGCCAATCCCTCGGTGACCAGCGCACGCGCTATTTTTTCCGCCGTTTTCTCCTCCGGACAGGTGCAATAGACGACCAGGTGATTGCTTTTATCCACAATTTTGTCTGTCCTATCGATTGGCAACGCATTCTATATTATCTATTTCCGGCGGTCGGCACCGAGTCAGTGTTGGCGGTTGCTTTCAAGGCAGCGACCCCCATAAAACATTTATCAAGACGCCAAGACCGGCGATTAATCCTATTCACCTAGAATAAACACGATTCCATGCCCATACTGTTTTTACTGTTTCTCGCGGTCCCCATTGTCGAAATCTGGTTGCTGATCCAGATCGGCAGTGTAATCGGGGTGGGTTGGACCATTCTGGTAGTTATCGGTACCGCTATCGCTGGCGCCTGGCTGGTTCGCTCACAGGGGCTGGCCATTTTGAAGCGTATTCAGCAGGAAACCGCCCTGGGTCGTGTACCTACGATGGACATGCTCGAGGGCCTGATGCTGCTGGTTGCAGGTGCCGTACTCCTGACTCCCGGCTTTTTCACTGACGCGATCGGCTTTGCCCTGCTGATTCCCCCTGTACGCGCAATGATCTCGCGCTATATCGTACGACGGGGCACCATCCACATGGCCGCTCGCGGCCATACTCCAGGCAACCAATCCCAGGTCATCGACGGCGACTATCGCCGCGAAAACGACTGAATTTCAACATTAGCAGGCTTGACTCTGGAAAGTTTGACCCTATGATTAGCACTCCTCCGGGTAGAGTGCTAACAATTGCCGCACCCGATCGCCCAGGGGAATTCTCGGGGATAGACGGAAATGTGGCCTGTCGCCCGGACCGAATTTTAGTAAACCATTTTTAATCAATTAATTAAGGAGTAAGCGCGATGAAAATTCGCCCTTTGCATGATCGTGTAGTCGTACGTCGACTCGAATCCGAAACCACCTCTGCCGGTGGCATCGTGATCCCCGATTCCGCCAAGGAAAAGCCTATCCAGGGTGAAGTGGTTGCCTGCGGCAACGGCAAGATCCTGGAAAACGGTGAAGTCCGCGCACTGGACGTCAAGGTTGGCGACAAGGTGCTGTTCGGCAAATACAGCGGCACCGAGGTCAAGATCGGTGACGAGGAAATGCTTGTGATGCGCGAAGAAGACATCATGGGTGTGGTTGAAGGCTAACCAGAAAGAATGACAAGAGAATTTTAAGAGGACTAGATTATGTCAGCGAAAGAAGTCGTATTTTCCGATGCCGCCCGTCAGCGCATGCTGCGCGGCGTAAACGTCCTGGCCGATGCGGTTCAGGTCACCCTGGGCCCGAAGGGTCGTAACGTAGTACTGGACAAGGCCTTTGGTGCCCCGACCGTGACCAAAGACGGCGTCTCGGTAGCCAAGGAAATCGAGCTGGAAGACAAGCTCGAGAACATGGGCGCCCAGATGGTGAAGGAAGTGTCTTCCAAGACCTCCGATATCGCCGGTGACGGCACCACCACTGCGACTGTGCTTGCCCGCGCCATGCTGCGTGAAGGCCTGAAGTCGGTGGCTGCCGGTATGAACCCGATGGATCTCAAGCGCGGTATCGACAAGGCTGTGGCTGCCGCCGTAGAGGAACTGGCCAAGTTGTCCCGTCCCTGCTCCGATCACAAGGAGATCGCCCAGGTAGGTACCATCTCTGCCAACTCCGACGAGTCTATCGGCAGCGTTATTGCCGAGGCCATGGAGAAGGTCGGCAAGGAAGGCGTCATTACGGTTGAAGAAGGCAGTGGTCTCGAAAATGAACTCGATGTCGTTGAAGGCATGCAGTTCGACCGCGGTTACCTGTCTCCGTATTTCGTCAACAACCAGGACACCATGAGCGCCGATCTGGAAAGTCCGTTCATCCTGATCCACGACAAGAAGATCTCCAACATCCGCGAACTACTTCCGGTTCTGGAAGCGGTTGCCAAGACCAGTCGTCCGCTGATGATTATCGCCGAAGACATTGAAGGCGAGGCGTTGGCAACCCTGGTCGTGAACAACATCCGCGGCATCCTGAAGGTTTGTGCAGTCAAGGCACCGGGTTTTGGTGACCGCCGCAAGGCCATGCTGCAGGACATCGCTGTCCTCACCGGTGGCCAGGTGATCTCCGAGGAAGTCGGTATGAGCCTCGAAGGCGCTACCCTGGAGCAACTGGGTGAAGCCAAGAAGATCCAGGTGAGCAAGGAAAACACCACCATCATTGATGGCGCTGGCGACAGCAAGGACATCGAGGCACGCGTGAACCAGATTCGCGCCCAGATCGAAGATTCGTCTTCCGATTATGACCGCGAAAAGATGCAGGAACGCGTGGCCAAGCTGGCCGG
>JAJDNE010000122.1 GCA_022340825.1 Acidiferrobacterales bacterium
GGTGTCCAAGGAAAAATTTGAACGCACGAAACCGCATGTCAACGTTGGCACGATTGGCCATGTTGACCATGGCAAGACCACACTGACCGCAGCGATCACCAAGGTGATGGCGGAGAAACACGGCGGTGAGTTCAAAGATTACGCGAACATCGACAGTGCGCCGGAAGAACGGGCACGCGGTATCACGATTGCGACCGCGCACGTGGAATACGAGTCTGACAAGCGCCACTACGCGCACGTGGACTGCCCTGGCCACGCCGACTACGTGAAGAACATGATCACCGGTGCGGCGCAGATGGACGGCGCGATCCTGGTGGTGTCCGCGGCGGACGGTCCGATGCCGCAGACCCGCGAACACATTCTGTTGTCCCGCCAGGTGGGTGTACCGTACATCGTGGTGTACCTGAACAAGGCCGACATGGTGGACGACGCCGAACTGCTGGAACTGGTAGAAATGGAAGTGCGTGAACTGCTGGACAGCTATGACTTCCCGGGCGACGACACCCCGATCATCACCGGTTCGGCGCTGAAAGCGCTGGAAGGCGACACCAGTGACATCGGTGTACCGTCGATTGAAAAGCTGGTGGCGGCGATGGACGACTACATTCCGGAACCGGAACGGGCCATTGACGGCGACTTCCTGATGCCGGTGGAAGACGTGTTCTCGATTTCCGGTCGCGGTACTGTGGTGACCGGTCGTATCGAACGCGGCATCGTCAAGGTCGGCGACGAAATCGAAATTGTCGGCATCAAAGACACCCAGAAGACCACCTGCACCGGGGTGGAAATGTTCCGCAAGCTGCTGGACCAGGGTCAGGCGGGCGACAACGTGGGCGTGCTGCTGCGCGGCACCAAGCGTGAAGAAGTGGAACGGGGTCAGGTGCTGGCCAAGCCGGGTTCGATCACACCGCACACCAAGTTTGAGTGCGAAGTGTACGTGCTGAGCAAAGACGAAGGTGGGCGTCACACGCCGTTCTTCAATGGCTACCGGCCGCAGTTTTACTTCCGGACCACGGACGTGACCGGGGCGTGTGATCTGCCGGAAGGGGTGGAAATGGTCATGCCGGGTGACAACGTGCAGATGACGGTCAGCCTGATAGCGCCGATCGCGATGGAAGAAGGGCTGCGGTTTGCGATTCGCGAAGGCGGTCGGACCGTCGGCGCCGGTGTGGTCTCCAAGATCATCGAGTAACAAGTATTAGTAAGTTCGCGGAAGAGAGCGCTTCTTGAGAAGCGCTCTCTTCCTCATTTACTGAATTGCTAAATTGGGTACTCGAAACAGAGTTTAGGCCAGTAGCTCAATTGGCAGAGCGGCGGTCTCCAAAACCGCAGGTTGGGGGTTCGATTCCCTCCTGGCCTGCCAATTTCACCTGCTGGTGAACGGAATATTAGTAAGGCTTAAATGGCAGACAAAATTAAATTGCTGGTGGCAGTGCTGTTAATTGCAGCCGGGATCACCGGTTTTTATTACTTCGCAGAGCAGGCCGCCCTGTTATACCGGGTATTGGGATTGCTCGCGGTTGTTGTCGTGTCTGTGGTTGTGGCCCTGCAGACCCAGTTGGGTATGGCTGGCTGGAATTTCGGTCGCAGTGCGGTCCTGGAAGTCCGCAAGGCAGTTTGGCCGTCACGCCAGGAAACTGTGCAGACGACCCTGTTGGTGATGGCGATGGTCATCATCATGGGTTTGATGTTGTGGTTGTTTGATATGTTATTACTATGGGCGGTGAAACTGCTCACCGGTCAGGGAGGCTGATCCCATGGCGTTTCGTTGGTATGTAGTACATGCCTATTCCGGCTTTGAATCGCATGTAAAGCGGGCGCTTCAAGAGCGCATTAAACTGGCCGGCAAGGAAGATCAGTTCGGCGAAATTCTGGTTCCCACCGAAGAAGTAGTGGAAATGAAGGATGGCCAGAAACGCAAGAGTGAACGCAAGTTCTTTCCCGGCTATGTCCTGGTTCAGATGGAAATGAATGATGAAACCTGGCACCTGGTGAAAGAGACGCCGCGCGTAATGGGTTTTATTGGCGGCACCAGCGATAAGCCGGCTCCCATTAGCGAACAGGAAGCGAATGCGATCCTTAACCGGGTGCAGGAAGGCGCCGAGCGTCCGCGTCCCAAGGTGTTGTTCGAACCGGGCGAAGTGGTGCGAATCAACGAAGGCCCTTTCAACGATTTCAACGGTGTAGTCGAAGAAGTGGACTACGAAAAGAACCGCCTGCGAGTGGAAGTATCGATTTTCGGCCGTTCCACGCCGGTAGATCTGGAATTCAGTCAGGTCGAGAAAGGTTAAGCGAATTTATCAAGGCGTGGTGTGAACCACGTGAAATGCAGTGGTGAGAGCCACGTTAAATAAACGGGGAGCCGCAAGGCGATTGCACCCACAGGAGTAAAAAATGGCAAAGAAAATTCAGGCTTATATCAAGCTGCAGGTCGCGGCGCAGGAAGCCAATCCAAGTCCGCCAGTTGGTCCCGCTCTGGGTCAGCATGGGGTTAATATCATGGAGTTCTGCAAGGCCTTTAATGCCCAGACGCAGAGTCTCGAAAAAGGCATGCCGGTACCGGTTGTGATTACCGTCTACAGCGATCGCAGCTTTACTTTCATCATGAAGACGCCGCCGGCGGCGATTCTGCTAAAAAAAGCGGCTGGGATCCAGAAAGGTTCTGGCGTTCCTAACCGTGACAAGGTTGGTAAGGTCACCCGTGCTCAGCTGGAAGAAATTGCCAAGACCAAGGAACCGGATTTGACTGCGGCTGATATGGATGCGGCGGTCCGGACTATCGCTGGCAGCGCCCGCAGCATGGGCATTGAAACGGAGGGCGTGTAAATGGCCAAGTTAAGTAAACGTTTCAAGGCGATTAACGAAAAACTCGAGTTTGGAAAATTTTATCCAATCGAGGATGCGCTGAACCTGTTGAAGGATATGCCGCGCGCCAAGTTCATTGAGTCGGTAGATGTGGCTATAAATCTCGGCGTCGACCCGCGCAAGTCTGACCAGGTGGTGCGCGGTTCCACCGTATTACCGCATGGTACCGGCAAGACCGTTCGCGTGGCAGTGTTTGCCCAGGGCGAGAATGCTGACAAGGCCAAGGCCGCCGGTGCGGATATCGTCGGTTTCGAAGATCTGGCTGAAGAAGTTAAAAAAGGCAATATGGATTTTGACGTGGTGATTGCGACCCCTGATGCTATGCGTGTCGTCGGTCAGCTGGGCCAGATTCTGGGTCCACGTGGTCTGATGCCAAACCCGAAAGTGGGTACCGTCACGCCGGATGTTGAAGGCGCGGTGAAGAATGCCAAGACCGGTCAGGTTCGCTACCGCACTGACAAGGCCGGGATCATCCACTGTGCGATTGGAACCGTGGAGTTCAATGCCTCAGATTTGAAAGAAAATCTGGAAGCATTACTGACGGATCTGAAAAAGGCCAAGCCGGCTTCAGCCAAGGGACAGTACATGAAGAAA
>JAJDNE010000073.1 GCA_022340825.1 Acidiferrobacterales bacterium
ACATGGACAGCACCTCAGCCTTCTCCGCGCCGATCAGCAGAAACAGTCCAACCATGCCGGTTTCGCGAACGCCCCAGCCCGCCAGTGATATCGGTACAATAGTAAGCAGTATGACCGGGGGCACAACCACGAGATAAATCAACAACCCGTAATCCAGACCAATCGATCTGCCAATCAGATAGACGGTCATCATTGAAAGCAGGTGGATGATGACGGAGAGCGCTGTCTGCAAGGTAATGGTCCTGCCACTGCGGTAGACCGTGCGTATGCGATGTGACAGGTCGTGAATCAGTTTGGTGATGCGGTTACCGGCAAGCCACTTCACATCGCCGAGCAAGGTAAGTACAAACACGCCGGCAAACCCGAACAGGGCCATGGCAATAATCGTGTAGTGAACCGCGGGGTAACCTTGCTCGAGAAAAACCGGCTTTGAGAAAATCGCAATCAGGTTCAGGAGTAGCAGACCCAGCAGTCCAACAATTCGATCTATAAAGACGCCGTAGAAGGCCTCGCGTTTGCCACCGCCAACCTTGGCTGCCTCCAGAACACGCAAGGCATCGCCACCGATACTGGTGGGCAGGGCCTGGTTGAAAAAGGTCCCCTTGAAGTAACTGCGGATATAGAATCCTGCTGTTTCGCGGAAATCGAGTTCGCGCATGATCATATACCAGCGCAGTGCGGCGACCAGCGCACTAAGAATTTGCAGGGCCAGCGCCGGTACAAGCAGCCAGGGATTCAGGGAACGTACCACCTCGAGGACTTCACGGATATGTACGGCGCGAAAAATAAGAATGAACAGCCCGAGCGAGACCAGGAGCTTGGCCCCGTGCCGGACGAGCTTGCCGGCAAGTGTCGGCTCGGTATTGCTATTGGATTGATTGGGCGTGCTCACGTGATGATATTTGCTGGAACCAATTAACGGTAATTGTGCCTGTCTCTGGTATAGTCGCGGGCGTGACTTTAATCAGGCCCCTGCGCGACGCACCATGCCAAAAGCCCGGGTGGTTCAATATCGTTTGTGATCGCTAATCCTGGCTCGGCCGACCCCTGATTGCGCGGGATTATACGGGATAAAAATGCTATTTCATAACCAGTAGCAGCTTGGTAATCACCATCATATGACAGTTTCACCTTTCCAGTCCGGCGCCCGAATTATCCGCACCTTGCCCTGGCTCTGGCCATTACTACTGCTGTTACTCGTTGGCAATGTGCTTGGCTGGCTAACAGTGGGTGTGCACCCGGATGAGGCTTACTACTGGATGTGGTCCGAGCGGTTGCAGGCCGGTTATTTTGATCATCCGCCGATGGTGGCCTGGGCGATTCGACTTTTTACCACGATTTTCGGTGATCATCCCTGGGTGATTCGCTTGCCGTCAGTCATGGCCATGATAGCGATCAGTGGTTCGACGTATAGTATTGCCCGCGATGCCTTTCCGTCGCGGCACGTTGCTGGCTGGATGGCGGTACTGGTCGCAATCAGCTTACCGCTGTATCAGGTTGGCTTTCATGTCATCACGCCCGATGCGCCGTACCTGTTTTTTACGTCACTCGCTTACCTGGCGCTTTACAGGGCGCTCACCGCTGACCGGCGTTGGTGGTTGGGGGTAGGCGTATTCGGCGGCTTATCCCTGTTGAGCAAGTACATCGCCGTCCTGTTTCCATTGGGGTTGTTTCTGGCATTACTGGTAAATCGACAAGGTCGTCAATTGTTGCGTACCCCCTGGCCTTATCTGGCCGCAGCGATCGCAGCACTGGTCTTCAGTCCGGTCGTCTACTGGAACGCCCAGCACGAGTGGATTTCATTTTTGTTCCAGTTGGGTCACGGGATAAATGTTAAGCAGGAAGCATCAATCAGTAATGTGCTCCTGTTTCTTGCAAGTCAGCTTGCGGTTGCCATGCCGTGGACCCTGATCGCGATGATCTACGCAGCCATACGCAGTCGTGAATTTGTTTCAGCCGCAACCCCCGTGCCCGACGTTCTTTCATTCGGATTCGCGGTTCCGATTGTTTTCTTTTCCCTGACCGGATTTACCATGATCAGTGGGGCACATTGGCCAGCGGCCGCTTATATTCCAGGGTCGGTGTTGCTGGGAGGCGTGCTCGGGTACTGGATAAATACCGGCAGCACGGCACCTCAGACACAGACAGTCTGGCGACGACACTGGCCCGCGATGACGATCGTTGTTGCCTGCCTGCTTGCCATCGCGTTTGCCAACATCGCCCGCTATCGCGTGAACACGCAGTTAGCCAATACCTTTGGCTGGCCTGAGCTCGGCGCAGACGTAGAGCGCGTATTTGATGAAGAGCGGACCAATGGCGAATGCGTAATTGCTTCCCAGTACTGGGGTTTGTCGGCTGCCATCGCCTTTGCGCTTAACAAACCGCACCAGGTGGTTGTATTGCCTGGCGGTAGAATTTCACAATACGATTTATGGCGCGAAGAAGACGCGTCCAAACCAAAAGAGGTGCCCTGCGTTCTGGTAGTCTTGTCTGACGACAGTGCAGAATTTCCTGGTAAAAAAACAACGGGTGACAACCAGTACTGGCGCCTGGATCACGTGCATGAAATGGTTTCCCCGGTGCGAACGCGCTGGGCCGGAATCTATATCCGCGCTGATAAAAAGGCCGACTAGTGGAGTTTCTTGTCAACCTGAATCACGCCGTGTTTTTCTGGATCAACCAGGACGCCGGTCATCACTATCCCTGGCTGGACTGGTTGATGCTGTTCCTGTCCGATGCGCGCAATGGCGTCATCCCGCTGGTACTGATTTCTGTTTTCGTATTCTGGCGTAGCGGAAAACCAGGTTGGCGCGTAATTGCCGGCATGGTGGTACTGGTGCTGCTGTCCGACTGGAGTGGGGCATTAATCAAGCATGCCTTTACCACCGAGCGCCCCTGCGATGTCCTGGAGGGCGTGCGCTTGCTGGCACCCTATTGCGGACGCAACAGCTTTCCGTCAAACCACGCGATGAACATGGCGGCTATCGCCGCCTTCATCGGATGGCACTATCGGGCAATGGTTGCGCCGCTGACTGTATTGGCACTATTGGTCGGCCTCTCACGTATTTATGTTGGCGTGCATTACCCGGGCGATGTGTTGTTCGGCTGGACATGGGGAGCAGCGATTGCCAGCACCTTCTACTGGTTAGGCTGGAAAGCGATACCCCGATTGCGATACAAGCAGCGCAATACGCTTGAAGACACAACCCGGCTCGAGGAAGATAATTGACAATGGAAATCAGTCGCCAGACATTCATCCGTATTCTTGTCGCGATCACAATTATCAAGATTGTTTTCGCGTTTGTCTTCCCAATCAAGAATGACGAAGCCTATTACGTACTCTGGGCACAACATCTGAGTAGTGGTTATTACGACCATCCGCCAATGATCGCGTGGTTGCTGCACCTGATGTCTTATATCTCGGGTTCTATTGTCTGGTTTCGTATGCTGGCCATTGCCGCTTCGTTGGTAGCGGTGTGGGTCATCTATCGATTCGTATGCTTCTTCGCAAGTGACGACAGCGCGCGTTTTGCTGCAACCCTGTTTGTGCTGTCGCCACTATATATATTGCTGTTCCTTATCAGCAACGATGCGCCGTTGCTGCTGTTTTCTTCCATGGGAATGCTGTTGTTCTACGTCGCCCTGGAACGCGAGCGTCTGCCGTACGCATTAGGCAGTGGCGTGCTGCTTGGCGCCGCATTTTTAAGCAAATATCTCGTTGCCCCGCTGGGGATTGCGGTCGCACTCTATTCGTTGATCTGGCATCCGCGAAAGCGGTGGCCCTATCTGGCCCTGGCCGTTGTCGGTGCCTTGCCATTTGTGCTGCAGCATCTTTATTACAACTACACCCATTCCTGGAATACGTTGAACTTCCATTTCTTCCTGCGGAACGCCGGCACCAATGCCAGTTTCTCCATGCTACTGTTCTATATATTCGGAATGGCGCTGGTGATGACACCCTGGGGTGTTGGGTACCTCGCCGCCATGCATCGTCGGTTAAAAGAGCTGCCGTACCGCTTTCTGCTGATGGCGGTGCTGACCAGCACAATCGTGTTCGCATTGGCCTCGCTGAAAACGGTCATTGGCCTGCATTTCTTTCTTGTTTTCGCACCCTATCTGTTTGCGCTCTATGCGCTGATAGAGAAACCGCGAGCCAGGAAATGGCTTACAGTGCTGAGCGGCGCTTATGCTGCCTTGTGGATCGGGTTGTTTGCGGCGATGGCGGTGTTTCCGCTTGATCGCCTGCAGGGGTGGAAGTTTCACGCCGACTTTGTGCTCGGGCTGGCGCCGAAGGCGGTATGTACTGCGCTTGAACCGTATGACCAATACCCGATTTTCAGTGACTACTATGCCAACGCGGCAATATTGAGTTACGAATGCAAGCGAGAAATCAATGTTCTCTTCAGTGGTTCGCGCTATGGCAGGGAATTCGATCGCTGGACCGATCTGGCGTCGCTCGATGGCAAGGATCTGGTGATCGTGTCAGTTGGTAAAGACCGGGGCGAGAACTGGAAGTCCTATTTCAAGCACTCCCGCATTGATGTCGTGTCGGTTCGCGGTGCGCCGTTTACGATTTTTGTCGGTGAAGGATTCAACCTGCCACTCTATGAAAAAAATGTATTGGCGCCGATAAAGCAGCGTTATTATCAGCCACCACGCTGGCTGCCAGTAGCTAAATCAGCCAGCTAACCTGATAGAATCCGGATTGAACGAACTAGTGCAGACGAGCTGAAGCAAAATGAGAATCCTGGTCATCACGCCCACCTACAACGAAAAAGAAAATATCGAGGCCATCATAGAGCAGGTGCTCGCTGTCAATCCCGGTATCGAGATGTTGATTGTCGACGACAACTCGCCTGACGGCACCGGCGATATGGTAGACCGGATTGTCGAATCGAATCCTCGGGTACACGTATTACATCGCGCCGGCAAGCTCGGGCTGGGCACAGCCTATGTCGAAGGCTTCAAGAAGGCGATTGAAATGGGAGTTGATTGCGTGGTTCAGATGGACGCCGATTTTTCCCATCACCCAAGTTATCTGCAGAGCATGCTCGACAAGCTGGATGAGGCGGATGTCGTCATTGGATCACGATATATGCATGGCAACATCAGTGTGGTGAACTGGCCGCTCTCGCGCCTGATGCTCTCCTACTTTGCCAATATCTATGCACGATGGGTTACCGGCCTGCCGGTTTACGATGTTACCGGCGGCTTCAAGGCGATCAAGCTGAAGGTGCTGAAGAGCATCAACCTGGATCGCATCAGCTCCAACGGCTATGCCTTCCAGATCGAGATGAATTACATCTTCAACAAGAAAGGATTCAGCATCGCCGAGGTACCGATAATCTTCGCAGACCGCGAAGGCGGCGTGTCGAAAATGTCCCGCAAAATTGTATTGGAAGCTGTATTCAAAATCTGGTTATACCGTTTCCGTAAATACTAGCTTCAGTTGGCGGCTAGATGAGTCAACCAGAGCCCCCGATAATTCTCGAGACCGGTACCCGGCCGACGGCGGCGGTGATCTGGCTTCACGGACTCGGTGCCGACGGCCATGACTTTGAGTCGCTGGTGCCGGCACTGAATCTGCCCGATACGCTGGCCATCCGCTTTGTTTTTCCCCATGCGCCAAAACGACCCGTCACAATTAACGGCGGTATGGTCATGCGTGCCTGGTATGACATTAGTCCGGCAGACAACGGTTTTCGGGACAATGACGATGATATCCGCGCATCTGCCGTTTTAATTGCCGGCCTCGTCGACCAGCAGCTAGCGCAGGGAATGCCTGCCCATCGCATTGTCCTGGCTGGATTTTCCCAGGGTGGCGCGGTGGCGATTTATACGGCCCTCGGTTCCGGTCTGCCATTGGCGGGGGTGATGGCGTTGTCTACCTATGTGCCGATGGCCGGTTCGTTTGAGCAGTGGGCACATACAAGCAATCGAGAGAAACCAGTATTCCAGGGCCATGGAACATTTGATCCGCTGATTTCAATCCGTCGGGCCGAGCAAACACGAGATCTGCTGATCGAGGCAGGTTGCCCCGTGGAATGGCATCAGTACGACATGGACCACTCGGTCTGCATGGAGGAGATAGACGATATCTCCAGATGGTTGGTCAGGGTTCTCGGTTAGAGGTCGTGACGGCCTGTGGCGCCATGCCCCTGGGCGAGCGCAAGTAAAATGCGGCGCCTGCAAGAATCAGGAACAGCAATACCCAGTCCCAGTTGAAACTGGAGAGGGTGGGTATCGAAACCACCAGTAGTGCAACGGCGGTCAGTGATGCGAACGGTTGGAACCGGATGATTGCCCCGAGAAATGTGGCGACCAGAAACAGCGTTTGTAATTTTGTGATATCGATTGCCCAATCGCTGAGATTCGCAATGCCTCTGAAGGTGATGTTTACGTCCGGCACCATACGTTGATACCAGCTGCTGTCTTCGGGTGCCGGCATGACCTCGACTGCCGGCACCTTAAGCCAGGCAAAAGGAGTTGATATGCCACCACCAATCAACATCTTGAACAACAGGCAAAGCACCAGGAACAGGGTGATGGCCAGCGGCCAGCGCCAGGCATCGCCCGGTAAAATGATATGCCCGTGGCGTACCGCCAGAAATATGAGTAACAGGGCAAACAGGGGCTGGTAGTAGTGCTGTGGTAAACCCAAGCCGACATACCCGCAAGCGAGCGCCGCCCAACCGACGGCGAGCGCCCAGGCCGGGTGTATCGAGTCGTTTGCCTTTGCCGGGTGTGACTGATCTGGTGTGTCTGGCGCCTGGTTCACGATTAAATTCCTGTCATGTCTGCCACCGAGTTTAGTGATCTGACGCGATAAGGCCAGAACTGTCGGCTAGCGGCAGGGTGGATTCGAAATAAATATCAATTAATTAAAGTTAATTATCAACGTAATGCTCGTATTTAAGCGAAATATTGCCTAAAGTGGACCTAATATTGATTTAGCAGGGGGAATTGATGATTTCTGGTACATCTTTTGCTCATATTTTTTGGCGAATACTGAAAAAGAATTTCTGCAGGTTTAGATTTGTTCCAAGAGCCTAGTTGCAGCGTTATAATCTTGGCAATCTATGGATGAGAGGAGGCGCAAGTGTTTGTTTTAAGGGAATCGTCAAAGGATTGGTTTGTTGTAGCGGTAGTTGCCCTGCTCGCGATCGGCGCCAATCTGCCGCCAGAGTGGGCACAAATAGTCAGCATCGATCAGCGCTACCTGTTGGTCGGTCTCATGGCCATTGTCGGGGTTTCACTCG
This sequence comes from Acidiferrobacterales bacterium, assembly GCA_022340825.1. Taxonomy (GTDB): domain Bacteria; phylum Pseudomonadota; class Gammaproteobacteria; order Acidiferrobacterales; family JAJDNE01; genus JAJDNE01. Next base: position 7,260 of record JAJDNE010000073.1, read on the forward strand.
TCCGCTACCTGAAATTTTCCCTCGTATTGATTGTTGCCATTCTCGCCCTCGGCGCCAACATGCCGCGCGATCTGGCTGAAAAATTCGGCATAGACACTAACATCCTGTTACTGGCGCTGGTCTCGATGATTGTCATGTCGCTTTCCAACCGTCTTCTGAAGCTGCCGACGGGGCTCGAAAAACAACAGGGTGCCAAGAGCACGCATGGTGCGGCGGCTCTGTTTAATGCCATCGTTAATGGTCGCCTGGCGACAGTGGAAGCGCTGATTTCAGCCGGCGCCAACGTCAATGTGCGTACCGTAAACGGCACGACGCCACTGATGGTCGCCTCGTCAAAAGGTTATTCAGATATCGTCAAGGTGTTATTGGACCATGGCGCGGATCCGCGGGCCAAGAAGGCTGACGGTGTCAGTGCGCTGGCAATTGCCGAGCATGGCGGATTCAGTCGCACCGTAGACATCCTCCGTCGTGCTGCCGCGTTGCAGCAACCCCAAGCGAGTGGTCCGCAGGCTGCGGCTGGGCGGGCGCCGGCACATTCCGCCGCCGGTTAGTTCCTTTTCTGTTTTCCTCTCTGCCCGGATCTAGCCGGGCGTTTCCGTGTCCCGGTTCAACCGATGAACCGGCAACAATATCCTGTAAGATGGAAGTGGCGCTCCCTAGGGGACTCGAACCCCTGTTACCGGCGTGAGAGGCCAGTGTCCTAGGCCACTAGACGAAGGGAGCAATGAATGATGCGGGTGGCTGCACCAAGAGCGATGGTATTATACGTCCGGGCCCGATTTACACAACAAGAACCATTGGGGCCGGACGAGCATGAAACGTGAACAATCATAGAACTCCTGTAGTCATTCCCAACGCTGAACATCCCATTTCGCGCGACCAGATCAATGCCAGTGCGCTAAAGGTATTGAACGGCCTTAAGGCGGCCGGTTACGCCAGTTTCCTGGTCGGCGGCTGTGTTCGTGACCTGATGCTGGGCCGCGAGCCCAAGGACTTTGATGTGGTGACTGATGCGCACCCGGAAGAAGTGCGCGAACTATTTCGGAATTCGCGCCTGATTGGTCGCCGTTTTCAACTGGTGCATGTCCGTTTTGGTCGCGAGATCATCGAAGTGGCAACCTTCCGCGCAGCCCCGGTGGAGGCTGGCGAGAATTCTGCCCAACAACTCTCGGACGAAGGCCGCATCCTGCGCGACAATGTCTTCGGCAACCAGGAAGAAGATGCGCTCCGACGTGACTTCACCGTGAATGCACTGTATTTCGACGCCACGGATTTCTCGATCGTTGACTATGTCGATGGTGTAGAAGATCTAAAGCAGGGCGTGTTGCGCGTCATCGGTGATCCGGAACAGCGTTATCGAGAGGATCCGGTGCGTCTGCTGAGAGCGGTTCGATTTGCCGCCAAGCTGGGTTTTCGTTTGTCCGAAGACGCGGAGAGACCGATCCACGATGTCGCATCCCAGCTTGATGAGGTGCCGCCAGCCAGACGATTCGAAGAGCTGTTAAAACTTTTCCACGGTGGCAGCGCGGTGGAGACCTTCGAATTACTGCGTCACTATCGCTTGTTCCAGTATATATTTCCTCTTACCGAGATCAGCCTGACCCGGGAGCAGGACGGTTTCCCGTTAGCACTGATTCCACGCGCGCTCGCCAATACCGATAACCGTATCAACAACGACAAACCGGTTACCCCGGCCTTTCTGCTCGCGGTGATGCTCTGGTATCCGATGAAACAAAAGGCCGAACAGATGATTGCTGATGGCATGAGCTGGCACGAAGCCAGCCAGTTTGCTGGCCAGTGGGTCATTCAACAACAATCAAAGGCAACGTCTGTGCCACGTCGATTCAGCACGCCGATGCGCGAGATATGGAATTTGCAGTCTCGTCTTGAACGGCGGGCCGGTAAACGCGCCTTCCGCTTGCTTGAGCATCCGCGGTTTCGTGCGGCATACGATTTTCTTGTGCTGCGCGCGGACATCGGCGAAGTTGAACAGGAGTTGGCTGATTGGTGGACCGAGTTTCAGGAGGTGGGTGAATCCGAACAACGGTCAATGGTCAGCAAGTTGTCCGGTGGAGGCAAAAAGAAAGGGCGTAGACGTCGGCGCAAGGCTGATGACTGAGACCGGCCAGCCGATTGCAGTCTATATCGGGCTCGGTAGTAATCTGGGGAATTCAGTCCAAACGCTGAAATCGGCGATCACCGCATTGAAACGACTGTCGATCCCGGAATCCATGGTTTGTTCGTCATTCTATAGAACCGCACCGATTGGATTTCTCGACCAGCCTGACTTCATCAACGCAGCCTGTCGTCTGGAAACTTCGTTAAATGCTGATGACCTGTTGCAGTCCTTGCTTAAGATCGAACGCGATCATGGACGCCAACGTTCCGGTGCGGCCAACGCGCCTCGGACGCTGGATCTGGACCTGCTGCTCTATGGCGACCAGGTTATTTCAGTGGAAGGCCTGCAGGTGCCACACCCGAGACTCCACGAACGTGCCTTCGTCCTGTATCCTTTGCTGGAAATCGCGCCAGATCTGGTGATTCCAGGTCAAGGCCCGACTCGGGAATTGGTAGAGAATTGCCGGGATCAGTCTATCTCCCGAATGGACGAGTTGGTGTAGAAGTTGGCGGATCCAGGTAAACAGGAACAGATGACGACATCAGAAAATTTATCCTCACCGATAAAGACGCCGGATTACATCGTGGTGGAGGGTCCGATTGGCGTTGGTAAAACCAGTCTGACCCGGCGCCTGGCAGACGTTCTCGGAAGCGATACCTTGCTAGAGCAGCCAGGTGAAAATCCGTTTCTTGAGCGTTTTTACGCCGCACCCAAACAGTTTGCCTTGCCGACACAGCTGTTCTTTCTGTTTCAACGGGCGCGTCAGATCGAGGCCCTGAAACAGGGCGATATGTTTCGCCCCAGTTGCGTTGCCGACTTCATGCTGGAAAAGGATGCCATGTTTGCCCGCACTAACCTGGACGACGACGAGTTGCGTCTGTATGAGCAGGTCTACGCACAACTTAAACTAGAGCTGCCGGTGCCCGATCTGGTGATCTATCTTCAGGCTCCGAGTAATGTACTGTCCGAGCGCATCCATCGGCGGGGTATTGATTATGAGCGGCGGATCGAGCGGGACTATCTCGAGCGACTGGTTGATGCCTACACCCGGTTTTTTTACGACTATCATGAGGCGCCGCTGCTGGTCGTCAATGCCGCAGAGATAAACTTCGTCGACAGCGATGAAGACTTTCAGATGCTGCTGGAACATATCCGCAAGATCCGTAGTGGCAGACACTTTTTCAATCCGGTCGCGACTGCAATATGAGTGCGGTTACTCTATTAACACTGGAAAAAATGAAGCGGGATGGCGACAAGATTGCCACGCTGACTGCGTATGACTATTCCTTTGCCAGCCTGCTGGATCAGGCCGGGATCGATGTCGTGCTGATTGGCGATTCGCTGGGAATGGTGATGCAGGGGCATGAAAGTACATTGCCGGTATCGCTCGATGAAATGATTTACCACAGCCTGTGTGTTACTCGTGGCGCACGCAGGGCACTCCGTGTCGGCGATATGCCGTTCATGAGTTATCAGGGCAGTCGAGAGCAGGCACTTGAATCTGCGGGCCGGATGATGAAAGAGGGTGGCGTGCAGGTGGTCAAGCTGGAAGGTGGAGAGATCATGGCGGATACCGTTCGCTTTCTGGTTGACCGCGGCGTACCGGTATGTGGCCATCTGGGCCTGGTGCCACAGTCAGTGAATCAGCTCGGTGGTTATCGTGTGCAGGGCAAGGATGCGGCCAGTGCCAGACAGATTCGAAACGATGCCCTGTCACTGCAACAAGCCGGGGCGAAACTGCTGGTACTTGAGGCAGTACCCGCCGACCTTGCCAGCGCGATTACTGCTGAGCTCGACATTCCGACCATCGGTATTGGCGCCGGTCCGGAATGCGACGGCCAGGTGCTGGTGCTGCAGGACATGCTCGGTATTTATCCGAAAACCAGTCCTAAATTTGTACGCAATTTTATGGACGGTGCTGACAGTATCGAGGCTGCGATCAAGGCCTATATCCAGGCAGTCAAGTCGGGCGAATTCCCGGCGCCAGAACACTGCTTCTAGCTTCCCGCCCGCACTACCATTCACTATGGTCACCGCCGAAACCATCGCCGATTTGCGTGTCCAATTGCGCGCCTGGCGAGGGGCGGGAGATCGTATCGTCTTCGTGCCCACGATGGGTAACCTGCATGCCGGACACCTGAAACTGGTGCAGGCGGCGCGAGAGCACGGTCAACGCATTGTCGTAAGCATTTTTGTAAACCCGATGCAGTTTGATCGCGCTGACGATTTCGCAAATTATCCACGTACCCGTCAGGACGATTTGCACAAACTTGAAGACGCATCGGTGGACCTGGTGTTTCTACCAACGGAAGCAGAAATATATCCAAGACCAATGGAGCAAATGACGTTTGTCGAGGTGCCCGGTCTTGGCAGTGAGCTGGAGGGTGCAGAACGGCCCGGCCACTTTCGCGGTGTCACGACCGTCGTCTTGCGCTTGTTTCACCTGGTGGAACCAGACGTTGCCGTGTTTGGGAAAAAGGATTACCAGCAACTCATGATCATCCGCCGCATGGTTGACGATCTGGGCATGAGCGTTGGCATCGTCGGGATTGAGACCGAGCGTGAGGCAAGCGACCTGGCCTTGAGTTCTCGCAATAGCTATTTGACCGACGCCCAACACAAACAGGCGGCAGGACTTTACGCGACGCTTGTCCACTGTCGGGACTGGATAATTGACCATCCGGGTGAGATCGAAACGGCAGAAGTCGAGGCCGTAAAATCACTTGAGTTGGCCGGTTTTAGACCGGATTATATAAGTGTGCGTCGTCAGAATGATCTGAAAAAGCCGGGTGTGAATGACACCGAACTGGTTATTCTGGCCGCTGCGTGGCTTGGAAAAGCTCGCCTGATAGACAATATTGAGCTGAGTTTGAATCCAAATAGCTAAATCGGGATAATGCGGGCCAGATTTAAAGGCAAACCTTCATGAAACGATATTTTCTAAAATCCAAGCTTCATCGCGTTACCGTCACCCACTCGGAACTGGAATACGAGGGCTCGGTGGCGATTGATGGCCGATTGCTGGATGCGGCCGATATCAGGGAGTACGAACAACTGGAGGTTTACAATATTACCAATGGCGAACGCTTTGGTACCTATGCAATCCGCGCCGAAGACGGCTCCGGCATTATTTCGGTGAATGGCGCCGCAGCCCACAAGGCCAATCCCAAAGACGTTATTATTATCTGCACTTACACCGAGCTCGAAGAAAAAGAGCTGGCCACCTTCAAACCGCGTCTGGTGTATGTTGATAGCGACAACCACATTACCCACACGCGCAATACCATCCCCGTTCAGGTCGCCTGAACAAGAAATCCGCAGAAGTAGAGTTCCACACTATCGGGTTGCACCCGCAAGAAATGGTACCGAGGGAGGGACTCGAACCCTCAAGGTCGCAAAACCAGCGGATTTTGAATCCGCCGCGTCTACCAATTCCGCCACCCCGGCACAGGGCGGGGATTATAAACAAATCCGGGCGTTCAATGACACATCAGTTTCCAACCTTCGCCATTTGTCTGCGCCAGCTGTTTCCGGTTGGCTTGTTTGCTAGTCTTGGCCGCCATGCGTAAAACCGATTTCTGGTACGACTTGCCGACGGAATTGATCGCCCAGCAGCCTGCCGATCAACGAAGCGCCAGTCGGCTGCTCGTGCTCGACGGCGCCACCGGCAACATGCGGGACTTACAATTTATCGACCTTCCTGACTTGCTGCAGCCCGGAGACCTGCTGGTGTTCAACGATACGCGGGTAATTCCGGCCCGACTGCTGGGGCAGAAGGACAGTGGCGGAAATGTCGAGGTTTTGGTGGAGCGCATCCTCGACAGTCATCGGGTGCTGGCACATACGCGCGCCAGCAAGTCGCCGAAACCGGGCCAGCGATTATTTTTCGATCAGGGTGCAGAGCTGACGGTGCTTGGCCGTCGGGGCGAGCTGTTCGAGCTGGCGTTTCCGTCAGGGCAAAGCGCAATCGATGTGCTGGAGACAATCGGCCATGTACCACTGCCTCCCTATATCGAGAGACAGGACAATGACAGTGACCGCGAGCGCTACCAGACTATCTATGCCGACCGACCCGGTGCGGTGGCGGCACCCACGGCGGGACTGCATTTTGATGATCAAATGATGCAACAGTTGGCGGTGCGCAATATTGAAACTGCATTTGTCACACTGCATGTGGGTGCCGGAACCTTTCAGCCGGTACGGGTCGACAATATTAAAGAACACAAGATGCACAGCGAGTACCTTGAGGTTAGCGAAGCCGTCTGTAACCGGATTCGCGAGACCCGGGCCATGGGTGGCAGGGTGGTAGCTATTGGCACCACGGTAGTGCGCGCACTGGAAACGGCAGCCGATGACACCGGCGTGGTGCACCCGTATCAAGGCGATACCACTATTTTTATATATCCCGGTTATCGATTTAAAGTGATTGATGCGATGGTGACCAACTTCCACCTGCCTGAATCGACGCTGCTGATGCTGGTTTGTGCTTTTGCTGGCAAGGAACATGTCTTGGCCGCGTATCATCATGCCGTGGAAAATAGTTACCGGTTTTTCAGCTATGGCGACGCCATGTTTATGACCCGATGAAATTTGAATTGCAGCAAACTGACGGTGCGGCACGCCGTGGCCAAATGATATTTGATCGTGGCTCCGTGCAAACGCCGGCATTCATGCCGGTTGGGACCTATGGCACAGTCAAGGCAATGACCCCGGAGGAGTTGCGTACCACCGGCGCAGAAATAATTCTCGGTAATACGTTTCATCTTATGTTGCGCCCCGGCACCGATGTTATTAACGCCCACGGCGACTTGCACGATTTCATGCACTGGTCAGGACCGATTCTGACGGATTCGGGCGGTTTCCAGGTATGGAGCCTGGGCAAGCTGCGCAAAATTACCGAAGAGGGTGTCCGGTTCCAGTCACCGGTTGATGGCACGCGTATTTTCATGGGGCCGGAAGAATCGATGGCGGTTCAACAGGCGCTGGGTGCGGATATTATTATGATATTTGACGAGTGCACTGCATTTCCCGCAACCGAGCCGGAGGCGCGCGCGTCGATGGAATTGTCGCTGCGCTGGGCCGAGCGCAGCAAGCTGGCGCATGGCAATCATCCATCAGCGTTGTTCGGCATCATCCAGGGCGGCATGTATGAGCACTTGCGTGACATCTCGCTTACCGGCCTCAAGCAAATCGGCTTTGATGGCTATGCCATTGGTGGTCTGTCGGTAGGCGAACCCAAGGAGGACATGATGCGGGTACTGTCACATCTTGAACCGCAACTGCCAAAAGACCGTCCGCGCTACCTGATGGGTGTGGGCACGCCGGAAGACATCGTCGAGGCGGTCCGACGGGGCATCGACATGTTTGACTGCGTGATGCCGACGCGCAATGCTCGCAACGGCTGGCTGTTTACGTCGGAGGGCGTGGTTAAAATACGCAATGCCCGCTATGAGAAGGATACGGCGCCGCTGGATACCGACTGCGATTGCTATACTTGCCGGAATTATTCCCGGGCCTACCTACGTCACCTGCATCGCTGTAACGAGATTCTGGGGGCAAGACTGAATACCATCCATAATCTGCACTACTACCAGCGCCTGATGCGTGACTTAAGGGCGGCAATTGCTGCAAAAGGGCTGGATGATTTCGTCGAGAAGTTTTATGGTAAGCGCCGCCCAGCAAACGATAAGCCGGCCTGATCGGCCCAATTTAAATAGTTCAATCTAATTAATCGGTTACAGTAAATATGGACAAAATTATGAATTTTTTCATCCCGGACGCCATGGCGGCAGCACCCGCAGGGGGCGTCGCAGGCGAAGGCGGACAGTTTTTGATCATGATGGTGATTTTGTTTGGCCTGATGTATTTCATGATCATTCGGCCCCAGTCCAAGCGCGCCAAGGAGCATCGGCAGATGGTGGAAGCCCTGACCAAGGGCGATGAAGTTGTCACCAACGGCGGTACCCTGGGCCGTGTGACTAAAGTTGGTGATCAGTTTGTCACGCTCGAGATTGCCAGCGGTATAGAGATCAAGGTGCAGCGTTCGGCGATTGCCTCGGTAATGCCCAAGGGAACCATCAAGTCTGCCTGATCTGGTTGTTCGTCTTACTTAATAAATAATGAATAAATATCCTCTCTGGAAATACCTGTTGATTCTGGCAGTCGTGCTGATTGGTGCGGTCTATGCCGTGCCTAATCTCTTCGGCGAGGACCCGGCGCTGCAGATTTCTGCCTCGCGGTCTGTTGATGTTGATACGGCGACTGTGGACCGGGTCAAGGGTCTGCTGGATCGCAAGAAGCTGCCGTTCCGTTCAGTATCGCTGGACGACCAGGGAATCAAGGTTCGTTTCAATGACACCGAGACCCAGTTGCGTGCACGTGATCTGGTACAACGAGAGTTGGGCGATAACTATACGGTGGCATTGAACCTGTTGCCGGCAACACCTCCACTGTTCTCGGCGCTCGGCGGTAAGCCTATGTACCTTGGGCTCGACCTGCGCGGCGGCGTGCATTTCCTGATGCAAATGGATATGGAGGCGGTGGTTGCCAAGGCAGAAGAGAGTTACGCCAGCGATCTGCGCACCTTCCTGCGTGAAGACAAGATTCGTTACCTGACGGTGGGTCGGCGAGCCGGTGGCGGTCTGCGAGTGCGTTTCCGCACAGAAGAAGACCGGAATAAGGGTCGCGACGTTATTCACGAGAAACTACGCGAATTGACGCTGGTGGATGCACAGGGCGACCGCAGCTTTGACCTGATAGCCAATCTTAGTGAAGAAGCGTTACGTGAAAAAAACCGACTGGCTCTGGAACAAAACATGACCTCGTTGCGCAACCGCGTAAACGAACTTGGCGTCGCCGAACCGATTATTCAGCAACAAGGTGCCGAACGTATCGTTGTGCAGTTGCCTGGTGTTCAGGATACTGCCAAGGCCAAGGAAATCCTCGGTCGTACTGCCACACTGGAAATCAAACTGGTGGATGAAGAGCACGATGTCCAGGGCGCGCTTGCCGGCCGAGTACCACCCGGATCCAGGATCTACAAGTATCGCGACGGTCGCCCGATCCTGATCAAGAATCGGCTGATTTATTCCGGTGACAATATCGTTGATGCCGCACCCGGGTTCGACAGCCGCAGCAGCTCGCCCATTGTCTCAATTACACTTGATTCACGCGGCGCCGCGATCAATCAGCGGGTCACCGGTGAAAATCTGAACAAGCGGATGGCGGTTATCTATATAGAAGTGCGTTCGCGCGAGAAACTCGACGCCAACGGACATCCGGTGCTGGATGAGAATGGCGAGCCGGTGCGCGTCAAGGAGCGTATCGAAGAGGTGATTACTGCACCGGTGATACGTGCGCAACTTGGCAAACGCTACCAGATCGAAGGTCTGGACAGCATGGAAGAAGCGAATGATATATCGTTGCTGCTGCGTGCCGGTGCGTTGGCGGCGCCGATCACTATTATTGAAGAGCGCACCATCGGTCCAAGCCTGGGTGCCGACAACATTCAAAAGGGCTTCCAATCAATCCTGATCGGTTTTGCAGCGGTGATAATTTTCATGCTGGCGTACTACCGTGTCTTTGGCATATTTGCCGACACGGCATTGTTGTTGAATCTGGTACTGATTGTTGCGGCGCTATCCCTGTTCCAGGCTACCCTTACGCTGCCAGGCGTTGCCGGAATTTTGCTGACGGTGGGTATGGCCGTGGATGCCAATGTGCTGATTTACGAGCGCATCCGGGAAGAAATGCGCATCGGTAATACACCGCAGGCCGCTATTCACGCAGGGTACGAGAAGGCATTTGGTACTATCGCTGACGCCAACATTACTACGTTGATCGCGGCGGTCATGCTGTTCAATTTTGGTACCGGACCCATCAAGGGATTCGCCATTACCCTTAGCATTGGTATCCTGACCTCGATGTTTACTGCAATCCTGGTTACACGTGCCGCCGTCAACCTGACTTTCGGCGGCCGCCGCCTGAAGACACTGCCGATTTAGCGCCATGGAATTTTTCCGTAGAGAAACCCACGTAGATTTTATCGGCCGCCGCCGCATACCGATTGCTATCTCGGTATTGCTGCTGATAGGCACCATGTTCGTATTGTTTACCCGGGGCCTGAATTTCGGTCTCGATTTCACCGGTGGCACCCTGATAGAACTGAGTTACCAGGAGCCGGTCGAGGTCGCATCGGTGCGAAAAGAACTGGCCGATGCTGGCATGGCAGACACCGTGGTCCAGCATTTCGGTACATCGAGCGATGTCATGGTGCGAATACCGGTGCGCAAAGGCACCGACAGCGCTACGCTTAGTGATGAAGTGGTATCGATCCTGCGCATTGGCGTTGGCGAAAAACTGGTACAGAGTCGCCCGGGCAAGGCGCAGCAATGCTCTTCACGGAAATCTTCCGAGCTCAAAGACTGTCAGGTCCAGGTGCGGCGTGTCGAGTTTGTCGGACCCCAGGTGGGTGAAGAGCTTACGGAGCAGGGTGGGCTGGCGTTACTGTATACACTTATCGCGATTCTGATCTACGTGATGTTTCGTTTCGAGTGGCGTTTTGCCGTTGGCGCCATTGTTGCGATAGCGCACGATGTATTGCTCACCTTTGGGTTCTTTTCACTGATGCAACTTGAGTTTTCGCTGTCCGTGCTGGCTGCGATGCTCGCGGTTCTCGGTTATTCACTGAATGACACCATCGTCGTGTTTGATCGAATACGAGAAAATTTTCGACGTATGCGCAAGGGCAGCAATATCGAGGTGATGAATGCCGCGATTAATCAGACCCTGTCGCGCACGATTATTACCTCTGCCACGACCATGATTACGGTGCTGGCGCTGTTCTTCTTTGGTGGTGAAATTATTCGCGGTTTTTCCATTGCCTTGATCGTCGGCATTTTCGTCGGCACCTATTCCTCCATTTATATCGCCACTCCCGCCGTGCTCGCCATGGGCGTCTCCCGCGACGACCTGATGCCGGTGAAGAAGGAGGGGTCGGGCGATGAGTTGCCCTGATCGAAGACGCCGGCTTTCGTCGTTTTCCCCCAGTTTCCCCGTTATTCCGCACTAAAACCCCCGATTATCACCCCGTGACGGGTTTCTGTCGGTGCAGGGTTGAGCCGCCTGAAAGCGCCGTGCTATGAGCTATACTGAAAATTCTAATAAATTCTAGCTTACTCCCTTAGGAGGAAAATCATGGCAGGCGACTGGTGGATGATCGTGCCAGGCAACCCGGCGTTATCGGGTTTGGTAATTTTCTTAATAGCCGTACCGTTTCTGTATTTCGCGCGTACGCCGATGCATGGAGTCATTCGTTCAGCTACCCGCGCGATCAGTGGCCCGTTGCGTATGGGGTCACGCTGGTTGCTTTCAGCCGCAGACGGGCTGCGTAGCCGCAATCGGGCGGTAATTCTCGCGCACGGCCGTGACGAAATGAAGCACACCATCGAGCGCGAGTTCGAGCGCATCACCACCATGGTGCAGCGTGATCTGCATGGCTATCCGGCCCTGCAGCGCAAACTGATGGACCAGATTACGAAAATCGAAGAAGACTACCAGAAGACCGGTGAGGTACCGCCGCCATCCGGGCAGTGGGCCGATGCGGTGAAGGCCGTGGCAAACATTACACCTTCGAATGGCCTGGTAGAAAAAATTCTTGAAGACATTGCCACTTCCATCGAAAAGGTCCATGCCAAGTCGCTGGCCGAATACCGCAAGGCATATCAGGACCGGCACAAGATCCTGAAGGGGTTCACTCCGTTCTGGCGTTCACTGAACCAGACATTGACCCAGGTCGAGAAGAACATTAGCGGCCTGCAGGACAGTGCCCAGAAAATCGACAATCAGATGGACAAGTTCGAACAGATCAACAAGGGGACCGACAAGGCCGAGCACGGTCTCAATTCCTCAGCCGGTCGCCAGTTCGTCATTGATGCCATCGTCATGGGCATTGCTATTGGCGCTGCTTTCGTCAACTTTCGCCTGATTTCACTGCCGATGTCTGAAATGGTGGGTGCAGGTGATTACATAACGCCGAGCCTCAAGGCCTCGGATGTTTCGGCACTGGTTATTATCTTTATTGAAGCCACGATGGGCTTTTTCCTCATGGAATCATTAGGCATTACCCATTTGTTCCCGAAGATCGGCAACCTGAATGCGCAAATGCAGAAGCGCATCTTCTGGGCGGCACTTATCTTCCTGTTTGTGTTGGCTGGCATCGAGGTGGCGCTTGCGTTTATGCGCGATCTGATTGCAGCAGAAAATCTTAGGCTTAAGGCGTCGCTAAGTGGCGAAGCAGCGATGGTAACCGAAGCGGCAAAAACCACGTGGGTCAGCAATATCCCAACCGCGGGGCAAATGGTAATGGGTTTCATATTGCCATTCGCATTGGCATTCATCGCCATCCCGATGGAATCGTTTATCAGTTCGTCACGGTCCGTACTGGGGGTAACACTGGTGCTGTTGATTCGGAGCCTGGGATTTGTAATGCGTGTGCTAAGCAACGTCACCAAACAGATTGGCAATACCCTCGTGCATCTCTACGACGTGGTGATATTTCTGCCGCTCATGGTAGAGCGTGCTCTGCGTAGCAAGGGCAACGTGGCGGAACGGCGTACCAAGGATCGTGGCGGTGTAACGTCGTTCCCGAAGAGAAATCCGAATGAACGAACTGATCGTACGGCAACGGGAGAATTTTAATTATGAAAGCAGTAAAAGGAATCGCTGTCGGCCTGGCAGTGCTGTTTTTGGCTACGGGCTGTGTTGACCAGAAGGCACATAGCCGTGCGGTGTATATGATGATCGATACCTCAGGCACCTATGCCGCCCAGGTGGTCAAGGCGCAGCGAATTGTGAATTATCTTCTTGGCACCCTGAATCCAGGCGATTCACTGGCCGTCGCACGGGTCAAGAGTCGTTCATTTTCAGAGAAAGACATTATCTACAAGGCGACCTTTGAAAAGATACCGTCCAAGGCGACGGCACAGAAGCGCGCCTTCCGTGCAGCGGTGGATGAATTTGCCCGTAGCCTGAAAAAAACCGGCGGCAGCGCCTATACCGATATCACCGGTGGGTTGATTCAGGCGGCGGAATTCCTGACCGAGACCGGTTCCGGAGAGAAGACCGTTATCATCTTCTCGGATATGCAGGAAGAAATTGGTAAGGGTACGGTACGCGATTTTCCGATCGAGTTAAGCGGCATTCGTATCGTCGCATTGAACGTGACAAAACTAAGAACGGACAATGTTGATCCCCGACGTTATCTCGGACGTCTGCAGACCTGGGAGAAGCGGGTGATGGCCGCCGGCGCCAAGAAGTGGAAGGTGGTCAACGACTGGGAAAATCATCCTGAACGGATATTCGAAGACTAGACTCACACGCTCAACCCGAAAAAGCCCGGCCCTGCCGGGCTTTTTTGTGCCTGCTTGTTGTGCGAAATCGTCGTGCAATGCGCATAAACGGTGCGTTCGATACGACCGGAAATTGAAATCTATCACCGAATTCCGTGATTCTTTACGTCATGCCGGAATTGGCATCCAGATTGCAAATGATGTTGTGTAATTGGCAAGAAATGGTGAATGGATTCCATGATGACACCACGACAGATCATGCTGGTGCAAGCTACCTTCGAACAGTCTCGTGCTCGTAGCAGGATTATTGGTGAGCGATTTTATCGTCGACTGTTTTCGCGCTATCCGGAGCTGCGCGCATTGTTTACCGGTGACATGCAAGACCAGGCGGGCAAGTTGATTCGAATTGTCGCCGTACTGGTAGATTCGCTGGACCGGCCAAACGAAACTGCTGACATACTATTCGAGCTTGGCATTCGGCATCAGGTATATGGCGTTCGTATCGAACACTATCGCGCCGCGGGAAGGATCTTCCTGTGGGCGATCAAACCTTCGGACGGAAATCCCTTTTCAACGGAAATCAAACAAGCCTGGATGGCATTCTACGAAATGATTGTTGAGCAAATGGTCGAGGCGCCCAGGCAGGCCTTGCAGGCGCAGGCCTAGTACGCCGACCCGCCCGTGGGGTGCACCAATAACGGGCGCAAAATCATTAGCAATTCCTCAAAATGATGCATTTCGATTTTTGAGGTAGCGCCCGGCTTATGCGTAGGTTGTTAAAATATAAAAGATTTCCCGTCGCGA
>JAJDNE010000049.1 GCA_022340825.1 Acidiferrobacterales bacterium
TGCGAACCGCTGCCAGCGCGCGTCCTCGATCAGTCCCAGTCGCCGCCCGGTTTCGGTCAGCCGCAGGTCTGCGTTGTCCTCTCGCAACAACAGGCGGTACTCGGCGCGCGAGGTAAACATGCGATACGGCTCGGTGGTTCCGCGGGTAATCAGGTCATCGACAAGGACACCGAGATAGGCGTCGTCCCGACGCGGGTACCACGGCTCGCGCTCCTGTACCTGTAAGGCGGCGTTGATACCGGCGAGCAGGCCTTGTGCGGCCGCCTCTTCGTAACCGGTGGTGCCATTGATCTGGCCGGCAAAGAACAGCCCCGGCATGTTTTTTGTTTCCAGTGTCGGCCGCAAATCACGCGGATCAAAATAATCATATTCGATGGCGTAGCCCGGTCGCGTGATATGGGCATTTTCGAAACCCTTGATCGACCGAACGAACTTGAGCTGTACATCAAACGGCAGGCTGGTGGAAATGCCGTTAGGGTAAACCTCGTGTGTATTCAGGCCTTCGGGTTCGACAAAGATCTGATGCCGATCCTTGTCAGCAAAGCGCATGATCTTGTCTTCGATCGACGGGCAATAGCGCGGACCCGTGCCCTCGATGACGCCGGTATACATTGGCGAGCGATCCAGGCCTTCGCGAATGAAGTCGTGGGTTTGTGCGCTGGTATATGTGATGTGACAGGAAACCTGTTGCGGGTGCTCGCTGACATCACCCATGAACGAGAACACCGGCGTCGGTGTATCGCCCGGCTGTTCTTCCATCACATCGTAATTGATCGAACGGCCGTCGATGCGAGGCGGCGTGCCGGTCTTCAACCGGTCGACGCGGAACGGGAGCTCGCGCAGCCGCTCTGCCAATGCGTTCGCCGGCGGGTCACCAGCGCGCCCGCCCTGATAATTTTCCAGGCCGATATGAATGCGGCCACCGAGAAAGGTGCCGGTAGTTAACACAACGGTCGGCGCGCGGAATCTCAAACCCATCTTGGTGATGACGCCGGCAACGCGGCCGTTCTCTACAATCAGATCATCGGCCGATTGTTGAAACAATGTCAGGTTTTCCTGGTTCTCCAGCGCACTGCGCACAGCGGCCTTGTACAGCGCGCGGTCTGCCTGGGCCCGCGTGGCACGCACCGCCGGGCCCTTGCGTGAATTGAGAATTCGAAACTGGATGCCAGCGACATCGGCAGCGTGCGCCATGATGCCGCCAAGGGCATCCACCTCTTTCACCAGATGACCCTTACCGATACCGCCGATCGCCGGGTTGCACGACATCTGGCCAACCGTTTCGATGTTGTGCGTCAACAGCAGTGTGCGGACGCCCATACGCGCGCTCGCAGACGCTGCCTCGGTGCCGGCATGGCCGCCACCGATGACAATGACATCGTAGGTTTCCGGGTAATCCATCATCTCGTCCTGTCTACCAAACCCCCGTGGGGCGCGGTATTTTATAGATAAAACAGTCGCTTAGCCAATGAAAGTGAGTATTCGCTGACTTGCCTCGTGGTTTTGCAATTTGCGCCAATAGACTACGCTTGGACTGTGGTCCGCCAGGACGCCTAACCCAACCAAACATCGAGCATTAAACATGTCTGTCGCTACCAATCCCGCCGCCACTTCACCCGTTGATGCCCTGTTGGCACAGCTGGACCAGATCATTGTCGGCAAATCAGAGCAAACCCGGCTCGCGCTCGCCTGCCTGTTGGCCCGCGGCCACCTGCTAATCGAAGACCTGCCGGGCATGGGCAAGACCACGCTGGCGCACGCGCTGGCTGCCGCAACCGGTCTCAACTTTAACCGTGTGCAGTTTACCAGCGACCTGTTGCCGGCCGATATTATTGGTGTCTCGATTTACCAGCAGGAAGACCATCGGTTTCAGTTTCACCCTGGCCCGATCTTTACCAACGTCGTACTGGCTGATGAAATCAATCGCGCCACGCCCAAGGCGCAGAGCGCCCTGCTGGAGGCGATGGAGGAGAGACAGGTCTCGGTCGAAGGCACAACCTACGAACTGCCGAAACCATTCTTTGTTATCGCCACCCAGAACCCGCGACACCTGGTCGGCACCTTTCCGTTGCCGGAATCACAGCTTGATCGTTTTCTGATTCGCATTGAAATGGGTTACCCCGGCCGCGAGGCCGAGCGCGAGTTATTGAAAGGCGAAGACAGACGAGATCTTTATCGCAGCATAAAACCGGTAGTGGACGGTCCGCAGTTGCTGGCACTACAGGAACAGGTGCATCAAGTGCATGTGTCGGACGCGCTGCTGGAATATGTGCAAGATCTGCTCGCCGCCAGTCGTAGCACCTCACAGTTTGCCAATGGCTTGTCACCACGTGCCGGTCTTGGTCTGGTACAAGCCGCGCGCGCCTGGGCCTTTGTCCATCATCGCAAGATGGTGCTACCGGAAGACATCCAATCGGTAGCGTTAAGCGTCATGATTCATCGCCTGCACCCGGCCGATACCGGCCAGGCTGCGCCCGAGCTGGTGCAACAACTGCTGGATACGGTCCCGATCCCGTGAAGACCCCGGCGATGCCCTGGGTGAATCCGCTAAGTGGTAAAACGGTTTCGCTCACCAACCGCACGATCTACATGTTGCCAACCCGGCATGGCTTCATGTTTTCACTATTGCTCTTCGTTCTGCTCCTCGCTGCCATCAATTATGAAAATGGCCTGATATACGCGCTGACCTTCTGGCTGGCGTCGATGGCAATGATCTCAATGCTGCACACGCACCGGAATCTGCTGAATCTTAAAATCAGTGCCGGGCCATGCGCGCCGGTGTTTGCTGGCGAGACCGCGCGTTTTACTTTAGTCCTGAAAAACGAACTGGCCATACCGCGACAGGGCCTGTCGGTGCTGGTCGGTAAAAACGAAGTCGGTCGCATTGATCTTGAAGCCGGCGAGCAGGGTAGCGTAACGCTCCCCGCCAGCACCCTTCGTCGTGGTTACACAGACATCCCGCCGATCGAACTTTCAACCAATTATCCCATTGGCCTGCTCTACACCTGGTCACGCAAAATCAAGCTCAACCACCAGTGCCTGGTTTACCCGAAGCCCGCGCCGTCCCGACCCATCATCGGTGGCATCGACAATGAACAAAAACGTGAATTGGGCACACGCGCGGAAGGTGATGATTTTGTCGGCGTGCGTGAATATCAGTTTGGTGATTCGCCGCGTCATGTCGACTGGAAGGCGGCCGCGCGTGGCCAGGGCATCCAGACAAAAAGATTCGGTGGTGATGCGCGTTCAATCGTCTGGCTCGACTGGGACGCACTTGAAGGTATTGATACCGAGACGCGCCTCAGTCAGTTGTGTCGCTGGGTGATTGATGCTGAAGCTGAAGGCATGATTTATGGCCTGCGTCTTCCCGGTCAACAGATCAAACCGGCGAGCGGTGAAGCGCATCGTCACCGGTGTCTCGAAGCGCTGGCGCTATTTGGTAATTGACGCGTGGCCCGGCCCCAACATCATCCCGATGCCTCGGCGCTAAACTGGATTATTGCCAGTGCAGTGGTGGTGCTGGCACCGCTTACGCTTGAGTTTCCTCTCTGGTTGAGTTTTGCGGTCGCCGGTTTATTTGCCTGGCGCTACGCGGGTCTGCATCACGGCTGGTATCAGCCCGGGCGCATTGTGCGCTACGCGCTGACATTTTTCCTGGCAGGCGCAGTATTCAAGGAATACGGAACCTTGCTCGGCCGGGACGCCGGTATGGCCATGCTCGCCGGGTTGATTGCGCTCAAGTTTATCGAGTCGCGCACCATTCGCGATTACCTGCTGGTAGCCTTTCTTTTGTATCTTGTGATCGCCGGAGATTTTTTCTATTCACAATCTCTGGCACACGGCGGATACATGATTATTGCCGTTCTGGTTTGCACCGCAACACTCATACGGCTAAACCAGGACCACGCGCGTCTCCCCATTGTCTCGTTTCGGCTCGCAGGCACGCTGCTGTTAAAGGCGCTGCCATTAATGCTTGTCATGTACCTGTTGTTCCCGCGACTGCAGGGTGGGCTTTGGGGGCTGCCCAGTGACGCCTATGCCGGCCGCACTGGCCTCTCCGATAGCATGAATCCCGGCAGCATTAACCAGCTGAGCCAGAATACCGAACCGGCCTTTCGCGTCGAGTTCGATGGCGATGTACCAGCGAACAAAGATCTCTACTGGCGCGCGCTGGTAATGTGGGACACGGACGGCCGCGAGTGGCGCGCCGGCAAAATGATGCCGCTGGAAACCGGCGAACCGAAAAAGTTCGGCGAACCCGTTAGCTATACCATTACGCTCGAGCCCAGCAACAAGCCTTGGCTGGTGGCGCTGGACCGACCCAGCACCATACCGAAACTGGCCTTTCCCCGTTCCGGTTACCTGATCCAGGGTCGCTCGCTGGTCAAGAAGCGTGTTCGATATGACATGCAGTCACAGGCGCAGCAACGCACCGACAAGATAGGTGATGTCACTCGCCAACGCAGCCTCGCATTGCCGGATAACACCAGTGATCGAGTACGACGGCTGGCTGCTTCCTGGCGGAGCCAATACGTAAACGACCGCGACGTAGCCCAGGCAGCGTTGCGCTACTTTAATCAGAATGAATTCGTCTACACCCTGGAGCCGCCACTACTAGGACAAAACCCCGTCGATGAATTTCTTTTCGAAACCCGCCGTGGTTTTTGTGAACACTATGCCACCTCGTTTGCGACGCTAATGCGCGCTGCCGGCATTCCTTCCCGTATCGTCGTTGGCTACCAGGGTGGTGAGTACAACGAAGGTGGCGAATACATGATCGTGCGCCAATCGGACGCGCACTCCTGGAACGAGCTCTGGTTACCGAACGAGGGGTGGGTTCGAGTTGACCCAACTGGCGCCATTGCGCCCGAACGTATAGAGCTGGGCAGTGATGCGGTTCGCCGATTGAGCAGCCAGGGACTGCCGCTAGGCAGCCTGTCACCGGAACTGCTTGAGCAAGCCATGAAGCTTGGCGCCATGGCGCGCGCATGGCGCAACAGTCGCATGCTCTGGGACAACATTAACCTGCAATGGTATCGCTGGATATCGGATTACACGTTCGAACGACAGGAAAAGTTTCTGAACAATCTTGGTGTCTACGCGCCAACCTGGCTCGGTATGCTTGCCGGCCTACTTGGCGGAGTTGCACTTCTAACGTTTGCGTTTGCCTGGGCAATGCGCCTGCGACGCAGAACCAGGGATCCTGTCGTTGTCGCGTATAACCAGTTTAGTCGCAAGCTGGCCAGAGCAGGAATTGTGCGCGGCTCATCTGAAGGCGCGAAGGCGTTTAGTGAACGGGTCGTGCTTAGTTTTCCCGGTCAAATTGCTGCAATCGATTCTATTACCAATATGTATAATGAACTCAGGTATGGTGATGGCTCGGAAGAGCTGCTTGTAAAAATGCAAAAACTGGTGCGCGACTTCTCTGTCGGTAAAAAAGAAGCGGTCTAGTTTTTAGCTCGTCACCAACACAAGCACCTGGCATGCAGGTTGCGATTTTCCAGGAAGATAATATTGCTGAATTCCTATTTCAAGGGTCTGTATCAAAAAACGATGCAAGACGCTTACGCAAAAGCCAGGCAAGAAATTATTGCATCGATTCTTGAAGGCGGCACCATTCTCGACTGCGGTGCTAACTCAGGAAGAATGTACGACCTGCTTTCAAAAGAATCCCCTCTCGATAGACAAAATTATTTCGGCGTCGAATGGAATCAGGAGGCTGCACTGGTAGGCAGGAACAGGGGGCTTCAAATTACCTCTGCTAACCTTAATAACGGTATCCCGTACGACGACAACACTTTTTCTTGTGTGTTTGGTCTCTCTCTTCTTGAGCATCTGCTTAATGGCTGCAGATTTCTTTCGGACTGTCATCGCGTACTCGCCGATGACGGCAAGCTGGTTCTGCTCACGCCCAACATCAGCACCTACTTTACTGCGGCGCTGATTTTAATGGGGAAGATGCCTTCCAGCGGCCCACATCCTGATTCCGAAGCACTGCTCAGGAAGGAAGAGCTTTTTGAGTTCAGGGACAACAAGATTAAGCCGGACATCGAAAGCGATACGCCCGTGCACAGACATCTTGTTGTATTCAGCTATCGTGTGCTCAGAGACTATCTGCAAATGCTCGGGTTCAAGCGGGTTCAGGGCTACGGATTTGGTCTTTATCCGTTTCCAGGATTTTTGCAGCCGATGTTACAGCGCGTCGACCCTTACCACTGTCACCAGATGGTTTTTGTCGCACGAAAGTAGCTTTGCCTAAAGCGAGCGACTATTTGCCGATGCAGAAAGTCGAAAATATTTTCCCCAAAAGATCATCACTGGTAAATTCGCCGGTGATCTCCCCCAGATTGTTCTGTGCCAAGCGCAACTCTTCCGCTAGCAGTTCGCCCGCCTTGCTCGACTCAAGTTGTTTTTTGCCCTCGACCACGTGAGCCAGTGCGCGCTCGATGGCATCAAGGTGACGACGCCGTGCCATGAACGTTCCTTCACCAGCTGACTGGTAACCCATGCAATCTTTCAGGTGCTTGCGCAAATCATCCAGACCGGCGCCGGTCTTGGCGGAGACTGCGACTTCCTTGTAACAACGTGTGTCAATGTAATTAGGTTGGTTGTTGGAAAGATCTATCTTGTTGCGCACGATCGTGCGCGGCCCACCGCAAGGCAGCTCGGCAATCATTTTCTCCAGATCGTCTTCTGTGGTCACTGAATCATCGACAATCAGCAGCACGCGATCGGCCTTGTCCATCGCCTCTTTCGCGCGCCGCACACCCTCGCTCTCTATCGCATCACCGCTTTCTCGCAAGCCGGCGGTATCCAGAATATGAATGGGTAATCCGTCAATCTGGATGTGCTCACGAATAATGTCCCGCGTCGTACCGGGTACATCACTGACAATTGCGCTGTCTTGTCCGGCCAGCGCGTTTAGCAAGCTGGACTTACCGGCATTGGGTTTGCCCGCAAGCACCACGGTCATGCCATCGTGCAAGAGGCAGCCTTGTCGCGTGGCGGCGAGCAGTTGTTCAAATTGTTTTTGTATTTGCACCAGTTCCTGCGATACACGCTCATCGGCAAGGAAGTCGA
>JAJDNE010000081.1 GCA_022340825.1 Acidiferrobacterales bacterium
TAGTTTCTTTAAGCGACACGTATTTACCCGGCGCACCGGTAAACGCCTCAGCGACGAAGAATGGCTGTGACAGGAAGCGCTGTATCTTGCGCGCCCGGGACACGGCCAGCTTGTCGTCTTCCGACAACTCGTCCATACCCAGAATCGCAATAATGTCCTGCAGCTCCTTGTAGCGTTGCAGGATCGATTGCACGGAACGAGCGACAGTGTAGTGCTCGTCACCGACTACGTTTGGATCGAGTAGGCGCGAATTCGAATCAAGCGGGTCCACCGCCGGATAGATACCCAGCTCCGCGACCTGGCGTGACAACACCAGGGTTGCATCCAGATGCGAGAAGGTGGTGGCAGGCGACGGATCGGTCAAATCATCCGCCGGCACATAAACGGCCTGGAACGAGGTAATGGAGCCGGTCTTGGTGGAGGTAATACGCTCCTGCAGCACACCCATTTCCTCTGCCAGCGTTGGCTGATAACCCACGGCTGACGGCATACGACCCAGCAGCGCCGAGACTTCGGTTCCCGCAAGGGTGTAGCGATAAATGTTATCGACGAACATCAACACGTCGCGGCCTTCGTCGCGGAAGTACTCGGCCATGGTCAGGCCGGTCAGTGCGACGCGCAGACGGTTACCGGGAGGCTCGTTCATCTGTCCGTAGACCAGCGACACCTTGTCGATAACGCCGCCTTCGGACATCTCATGATAGAAATCGTTACCTTCACGAGTACGTTCACCAACACCGGCGAACACCGAGTAACCGGAGTGTTCCACCGCGATATTTCGAATCAGCTCCATCAGGGTAACGGTCTTGCCGACGCCGGCACCACCGAACAGGCCGATCTTGCCGCCCTTGGCGATGGGCATAATCAGGTCAACCACCTTGATACCGGTTTCCAGGATTTCCACACTGGCGGCCTGCTCTGAATAGTCCGGCGCCTTGCGGTGAATCGGCCAGGTAGTGTCTGCCTTGACCGGACCGGCGTCATCAACCGGATTACCCAGCACGTCCATGATGCGGCCGAGCGTGCCTTCGCCGACGGGTACCATGATCGGCGCACCGGTGTTGTTGACACTCATGCCGCGCTTGATACCTTCCGCAGCTCCCATGGCGATGCAGCGAACAACGCCATCTCCAAGCTGTTGCTGCACCTCAAGGATCAGGTCCGATCCGTCGATAGTGAGTGAGTCATAAACTTTCGGCAGCGATTCGCGTGGGAACTCCACGTCGACGACCGCACCGATCACCTGAACAATATTTCCGGCACTCATTGTTTGCACCTCAAATCAAATAGTTAAATCTTTCTTAAACTGCGGCGGCGCCGCCAACGATCTCGGAGATCTCCTGCGTAATCGCAGCCTGGCGCGCCTTGTTGTATCGCAGCGTTAAATCGTCAATCAGGTTGCCAGCGTTCTCGGTCGCCGACTTCATCGCGACCATGCGCGACGATTGTTCCGATGCCATGTTTTCGGAAACGCCGTGATACACCTGCGACTCGATGTAACGAGTCAGCAAATCACCCATCACCTGTTTTGCGTCGGGCTCATAAATGTAATCCCAGTGATGCTTGAGCGACTCGTCGTCCTCACCGGCCAGCGGGAGCAACTGTTCCAAAACCGGTTTCTGGGTCATGGTGTTGACGAATTCGCTGTAGACCAGAAACAAGCGATCCAGCCGGCCTTCTTCATACGCGTCCAGCATGACCTTGACCGAACCAATCAACTCTTCAATGAAAACGGCGTCACCCAGTTGGGTTTTTTCAGCAACGATATTGGCACCCAGTCGACGCAGGAACTGCAATCCCTTGTTACCGATTATGCAAACATCCACTTCAACACCGCGATCATTCCATTTT
This sequence comes from Acidiferrobacterales bacterium, assembly GCA_022340825.1. Lineage (GTDB taxonomy): Bacteria > Pseudomonadota > Gammaproteobacteria > Acidiferrobacterales > JAJDNE01 > JAJDNE01. Next base: position 1,852 of record JAJDNE010000081.1, read on the forward strand.
TTCATTTCTCCAACTGCGAGCTTCAGCGCGTTGGTGTTGAGGCCGCCGCACAAACCACGATCTGTGGTAACCACGATTATCCCGACACGCTTTGCTTCGCGCTCAATCATGAACGGGTGCCGGTATTCCGGGTGCGACAATCGCAGGTGACCAATCACGTTGCGAATTTTCTCTGCATACGGACGGGCGTGCTGCATGCGCTCCTGAGCCTTGCGCATCTTGCTCGCCGCCACCATCTGCATGGCGCTGGTGATCTTCTGAGTATTCTTGATACTCTTGATCTGCGTGCGGATTTCTTTGCCGCTAGCCATCGGATCCCCTTACCAGCTGTGGTTGGCCTTGAAGTCATCGCAAGCCGCTTTCAGCTTGGCAATAACACCATCGTCATATTTCGGATCGCTATTAATGCTGTCCAGAAGATCGGCCTGGCTCGACTTCATGTATGACTGCAAAGCGTTTTCGAAGCTCATGACCTTGGCCACGTCGACATCATCCAGATAACCTTCGTTGGCGGCGAACAGCGTTACCGCCATCTGGGCAACGGTCATCGGCTCGTACTGCGGCTGCTTCATCAGTTCCGTAATGCGCTGGCCACGCTCAATCTGCTTGCGGGTGGTCTCGTCGAGATCAGAAGCGAACTGGGCAAACGCCGCCAGTTCACGATACTGGGCCAATGCCAATCGAACACCGCCACCCAATTTTCTGATGATCGGGGTCTGGGCCGAACCACCCACACGCGAAACCGACAAACCGGCGTTAATCGCGGGACGGATACCGGCGTTAAACAGGTCGCTTTCCAGGAAGATCTGGCCATCGGTGATGGAGATCACATTGGTCGGCACGAATGCAGAGACGTCACCAGCCTGGGTCTCGATGATCGGCAGCGCAGTCAACGAACCGGTCTTGCCTTTCACCTTGCCACCAGTCGCTTTCTCAACGTAATCGGCATTCACACGTGCCGCGCGTTCGAGCAAACGTGAATGCAGGTAGAACACGTCACCGGGATAGGCTTCACGACCTGGCGGGCGGCGCAGCAGCAGCGATACCTGGCGGTAGGCCCAGGCCTGCTTGGTCAGGTCATCATAGATAATCAGCGCATCCTCGCCGCGGTCGCGGAAGTATTCACCCATGGTGCAGCCGGAGTAGGGCGCGATGTACTGCATCGCGGCACTTTCCGCCGCGGTAGCGGCCACGACAATGGTGTGATCCATGGCGCCGTGCTCTTCCAGCTTGCGCACTACGTTAGCCACGGTCGACGCCTTCTGGCCGACGGCAACGTAGATACAGGTCATGTCCTTGCCTTTCTGGTTGATGATGGCGTCAATGGCGACGGCGGTCTTGCCGGTCTGACGATCGCCGATGATCAGCTCGCGCTGGCCACGACCAATCGGCACCATGGAGTCGATGGACTTGAGGCCGGTCTGTACCGGCTGGTCTACTGACTTACGCGCGATAACGCCCGGTGCCACCTTCTCGATCGGCGAGGTGCCAACCGATTTGATCGGGCCCTTGCCATCAATCGGGTTGCCCAGGGCGTCGACCACGCGGCCGCGCAGGTCGGGGCCAATCGGCACCTCCAGAATGCGGCCGGTACACTTGGCAGCGTCGCCCTCGGTGATGTGTTCGTAGTCTCCCATGATCACGGCGCCGACCGAGTCGCGCTCGAGGTTCAATGCCAGGCCGTAGGTATTGCCCGGGAATTCGATCATTTCGCCGGACATCACATCGTCGAGACCGTGAATGCGGACAATACCGTCAGTCACCGCCACGACAGTGCCCTCATTACGGGCCTCCGCCTTGGTCTCGAAGCTTTCAATCTTCGACTTGATAAGTTCGCTAATTTCAGAAGGGTTCAATTGGTCCATCACCAGTACCTTTTAGTGCGTCAGGTGCGTTGCGAGCTCACCGAGGTAGCCTTTGACGGAACCGTCAATGACTAGATCCCCGGCGCGAATCACCACGCCACCGATCAATGACTTGTCTTCGCTGACCGTGAGGTTGATGTCACGGCCCAGTTTGCGATTGAGTGCGTCGGTCAGAATTTTCTGCTGACTGGATTCCAGCGGAAATGCTGAAGTCACTTCGACATCAATCGCGGCTTCCGCCTCCTGCTTCAGCTCCTCGAACAGGGACTGAATTTCAGGCAACAACCGTAAGCGGTCATTGGCTAACAGCAGACGAACCAGGTTTTCCCCCTGTTCATCCAGCTTGCTGCCACAGATGTCTTTTAACAGAGCAACGATTCGGTCGTCCTCGATTTCCGGGTTGGTCACAATACGCTCAATGCGTGCATCGCGAACCACGGTAGCGAGTAACGACAGCAGCTCAAACCATTCGCCCAGACGAGCCTGCTCTTTGGCCAGTTTGAATGTGGCCTCGGCGTACGGTCTTGCCAGAGTTAAGCGTTCAGCCATGAGGTATCAAAGCTCCTTGGCAACGCCTTCCAGCAGCTCGGCATGTTTGGCGGCGTCGATCTCCTTGCTCAGCACCTTGCTGGCGGCGGAGACAACGAGGCTGCTCATCTGTGCACGAAGTGCTTCGCGGGCGCGGTTGGTTTCCTGCTCAATCTCGGATTGTGCGCTCGCAACAATTCGGTCCGCTTCCTGTTTGGCGTTTACTTTGGCTTCATCGGCAATTTCGCCGGCTCGGCGCTCCGCAAGATTAATGATCTCGGATGCCTTGTTTTTGGCTTCCTTGATCACATCTACCGCGTGTTGCTGCGCCAACTCCAGCTCATGTTTGCCTTTTTCACCAGCCGCCAAACCGTCCGCGATCTTTTTCTTGCGCTCGTGCAAGGCGGTCATAATCGGTGGCCACACGAACTTCATCGTGAACCAGACGAAGAACGCGAAGGTGATCGATTGACCGATCAACGTCAGGTTAATGTTCATACGCTAATCCTGTATTCGTTCCAGGTTGGATGGCTGGCCTTACGCGCCCGCCACAGCGAAGATCACGTAGAACGCCACGCCCACAGCAATCATCGGAACGGCGTCAGTCAGGCCCATCATGATGAAGAACTGGGTACGAAGAACAGGGATCAGTTCCGGCTGGCGAGCAGCGCCTTCCAGAAAACGACCACCCAGTACGCCGATACCGATGGCGGCACCCAGGGCGCCCAAACCCATCATCAGTGCACCGGCAATGTATAGCAATGCAGTTTCCATGGTTCTCTCCTATTTCAAATATTCAAATCAACAAAAAACTGTTAATGGCCTTCGCTCGTCTGATGGGCCATATCCATATATACGATGGTCAGCGTCATAAAGATGAATGCCTGCAGCGTAATAATCAGAATGTGGAAGATCGCCCAGCCCAGTTGCAACAACCCACCAAAGGCACCGGTGACCCAACCGCCGCTGTACATCATGGCGATCAGGATAAAAATCATCTCACCGGCATACATGTTTCCGTAGAGTCGCAAGGACAGCGAAAGCGGCTTTGCCAGCAGCGAGACGAATTCGAGCAGAAAGTTGACCGGGATAAACACGGCCTGCAGTACCATATTTTTGGAGCTGAACGGGTGCAGCGTCAATTCTCCCGCGAAACCGCCAAAGCCCTTGATTTTGACGCTGTAGTAAAGCATCAGCACAAATACGGCGAGTGACATACCGAAGGTCGCATTGGGATCGGTAGACGGCACTACCTTGAAGTAGACATGGTGCGGATCAACACCAAAGACGCGATGGCCGATCTGTCCAGCTACGGCCGGTAGCCAGTCCACCGGGATCAGGTCCATGAAGTTCATCAGGAACACCCAGATGAATATCGTCAGCGCCATCGGCGCCACCAGATCATTTTTACCGGTAAACGAGCCACGAACGCTGGTGTCGATAAACTCGACAACCCATTCGACGAAATTCTGAAGGCCGCCAGGAGTGTCAGCCGTTGCCTTCGCGGCAGCTTTGCGGAAAAGCCAGATAAAGATCAGGCCAAGGGCGACCGACCAGAACATGGTATCAACGTGAATCGCGTTGAATCCCATCGCCTTGGCTTCCATCGCATCGTGGGCGAAGCCCCAGTGACCGTCAGGATGTTGGCCGAAGGTCCAGTTCTGGAGATGGTGCTTGATGTAACCCGAAGCGGTTTGCGCTTCACTTGCCATGTGACTATCTCGAGAAAAATTTAAAACTTTTCAGGGCGCCCGATCATCGGGTAGCTGCCCTTTTTAACTACAGACGGCGCTAATAGCGGCCGGCGCGGCTGGCAAACAGGTAGCCCATATAGGCCAGAGCAAAACCCACGAGAAGCGGTAGCGGTGCCAGCTTCAGGCCTGCCAGGCCAAGGGCCAGACCGGCAATCGTCAGCAACATCCGTTTTCCGGCTACCGACAGAAATGCACCCACCCCGCGTTGGGGCTCAGCTCGCGCCACTTCGCCTGCGCGAAATATCCAGTGTGCCGTTAAAACCGCCACGATGATGGCGAGGAGCCCGCCGTAAATAGCGGCGATGGCCGGCCACTGGCCGTAAAAAATCAGTGTTCCCGAAGCGACTAGAAGTGTAGTCAGGGTCTGCACAAACACAACTCGGATGACGCTCTGTTGCAGCTTTTTATCTGCAAATTTCATTTATTTCGATAAATGATCGCGTCAAATAGACGAATTACTCGGGAGACCCTTGCCCGGGGCGCGCGAAGTATAAAGAGTGGCTATTCGAGGGTCAACAATTCCAGCGAAATAGCCATAGAATTTATTTATTCCAAATAAACTCGTATGACGAGCGCTAATTCGTGGGTGGAGAGGTTTGTAACGTTGCCGCGAGATCGCGCGCGCGATCGACTTCAGTGGAATTCAGTTTTTGCATCAATTTGTCGCGATAGGTCGTAGCGCGGGTGTTGCCCAGCTCTGCCGCCTTCATGTACCAGGCCAGGGCGGTTATCTTGTTGTCTTTCATGCGAAAGCCATATTCATAAAGAATCCCCAGCTCAACCTGGGCCTCGGCATCACCGGCGCGCGCAGCGCTGAGTATATCCGCCGGCAACTCAGGTGTTTCCGCGAACGCTGCGCTCGCAAAAAACAGGCTGAAAATCAGTAATATTAGTGTTGTTCTCATGCCGCCCGGTCTCCTGGCTCGATTTACCCTGAAATCCTCTGATCGCTATATTACGTGCCATTCCCGGGCAAATCTAATCGAAATCTAGCGAATATGGGACAAAATCCCCTCGAGCTCGTCGTTGCTGTTGTACTCGATGATGAGCTTGCCGGACCCCTTGGCGGAGTGTTGCAGTTTGACCCTGGCACCCAGTTTGTCCGATAGCTGCTCCTGCAGCGCGCGGGTATCGGCGTCCACCGCGGTTTTCTTCTTTTTCGCAGGCTTTTTGTCGAGCAGGCGTCGCACCAGTTGCTCGGTCTCACGCACCGACAGCCCCTTTTTCACCACTTCCTTCGCCGCCTTGCTCTGGGTGTTGCCCTCAAGTGCCAATAAAGCGCGGCCATGGCCCATGTCGAGGGTGCCGTCCTCCAGCAATTCCCGCACATTGGGGTTCAGCGACAGCAGGCGCAACAGATTGGTCACCGCTGCACGGGAGCGGCCGACACTGTCCGCAGCCTGCTCGTGGGTCAGCTTGAATTCAGTCGCAAGGCGCTGCAATGCCATTGCCTCTTCGATCGGGTTCAGGTTTTCGCGCTGGATGTTCTCGATCAGCGCAACAGCAATAGCGGCCTCGTCGGGAATGTTGCGAATGACGGCCGGCACCTTGTCCAGACCCGCCAACTGGGCCGCACGCCAGCGGCGCTCGCCGGCGATAATCTCGTACTTGTCCTTGCTTAAGGCGCGCACCACGATCGGCTGGATAATGCCCTGCACCTTGATCGATTTTGCCAGGTCTTCCAGCGCCGACTGTTCCATATGGGTACGCGGCTGGTAACGACCGCGCTGGAGCAGATCAACAGGCAAATCGCGTAATTCTTCCTTGCCCCGGGTGCCGGCCTTGGTCGACGCCAGGACATCGTCCAGTCCGCCGGACAGCAGGGCGCCTACGCCCTTGCCCAGGGCGGTTCGCTTTGTTGCCATCAGGCCGCTTCCTCGCGACGCAGGATTTCGCCCGCCAATGCCAGATAGGCCTGTGCGCCCTTGGACTGCATGTCATAGCTGATGACCGGCTTGCCAAAGGAGGGGGCCTCGGCGAGCCGCACATTGCGCGGGATAATGGTGCGATAGAGCTTGTCGCCAAAATGCTCGCGCAGCTGTGCCGAAACTTCGTTCGCCAGGTTGTTGCGCGGGTCATACATGGTGCGCAACAGGCCCTCGATCTCAAGCTCGGGATTCAGGTTCTGCCGGACCAGGCGAATGGTCTGGATCAGGTCAGTCAGGCCCTCAAGCGCAAAGTACTCGCACTGCATGGGGATCATCACCGTCTGTGCGGCGGCAAAGGCGTTGACGGTCAATAAGCTTAGTGACGGCGGGCAATCGATCAGGATGAAGTCATAGTCATCGCGCACGGACTCCAGTGCCAGGCGAAGTCGCACTTCGCGCCGGTCCAGGTTGACCAGCTCGACTTCTGCACCAGCCAGGTTGCTGTTGGTCGGCACCACGTCGTAGCCGCCTTCAACGGTGACACATGCTTTCTGGATTTCGCCGATGCCGATCAGAACCTCGTAGGTGCTCAGCTCAATCGCATTCTTATCAATACCGCTTCCCATGGTGGCATTGCCCTGGGGATCGAGATCTACCAGCAGGACGCGACGACGCGTCTTCACCAGCGATGCGGCGAGATTAATGCTGGTGGTGGTTTTGCCGACGCCGCCTTTCTGGTTGGCGATGGCGATTACCTTGCCCATTTATGTGTCTCCATGGCTAAGCCGTGATTGGCAACCAATAATAACGCAAGTTGGCGCCCGCGCCTCAGCGCGGCGTAATTATTATCAAATGCCGCTTCCCGTCCACCCCCGGCACCTGCAGCGCGACGGTCTCCTGAACGGCAAAATGCTCTGGCACGGCACCAAGCTCGTCCTGTGGCATGCGCCCCTTCATTAGTAAGTATCGGCCATTGGCGGCACAAAGGTGACGCGAGCGCACGAGCATGGTTTCCAGTGTGGCAAAGGCGCGAGCGGTAATCGTGTCGAATTCGGTGCCAGGCTGGTACGCCTCGACCCGGCTGTGCACGACCTCAACATTAGCCAGCCCCAGCTCGGATTTCGCCTGCACCAGGAACCGGGTCTTCTTGCCGTTACTGTCGAGTAGTACAAACGCAATCTCGGGCAGCGCGATGGCCAACGGGATTCCCGGCAGGCCCGGCCCGGTGCCCATGTCGAGAACCCGTGGCCCTTGGACGAAACCTGCAATCGCCAGGCTGTCGAGCAGGTGATGCGTGATCATCTGCTGCCGATCACGAATCGCCGTCAGATTGTAGGCCCGGTTCCAGCGGTCCAGTAACGCGACATATTGCAACAACCTGTCGATGGCGTCGTTCGACAACGACAAACCGAGCTGGTCTATACCGTCTGACAGCAGCTTGCGCTGTGTCGCCAACTGTCGTTCGTTTTCTACCTCTTGCTCCGACACGAAAATACTCCTAAAACGCCTGTCTCCGCTTCACGGCCCTTTGTCTAATTCTGCTGTATTACGCTACAAAACGCGCGCTAAAGTTCCCGCCCTGTTATTGATTCAACCCCCACAAACAACAAGGACCCCGTGTCCAGGTAAGGAGCAACACCATGAAAAGAATCCTGTTCATTCTCGCCGGTTTCGGTCTGGTCGCGCCGGTATTGGCTGAGCAACCCGCCGCGCCCGCCGCTGACCCGGCACCCCAGGAAGCGGCTGTACCCGCCGCCAGCGAGGCGTCACCGGAAGCAGCGCCAGCACAAAGCGGTACTGTCGCCCGTGCGACCTTTACCAAGGGCATCGAAGATCGTGAGCCAATCGACTCGGTCAGCACGCTGTCGAACGATACCAGCAAGGTCTATTACTTCACCGAGCTGCGCGACATGGCCGGCCAGACCGTGACCCATCGCTGGGAGCACGACGGCAAAGTCATGGCCGAGGTGCCGTTTACCGTGAACGGTGCGCGCTGGCGTGTATTCTCCAGCAAGAATCTGGACGAGAGCTGGCTCGGCGAATGGAAGGTGTCAGTGGTCGACGAGGCCGGAGGCACCCTGGCGGTTAACACCTTTACCTATGAAAAGGCAGCTGCTGCACCGACCGAAAGTCCGGCAACCATGGAACCGCCCGCAACTGAACCCGAGTCTCAGCCTGCAACGATGAACCAGTAAACTGGTGGGTCACCAAAGCCCGCACTGCGTAAATTCGGTGCGGGCTTTTTTATGCGCGACGTTTCAGGTGTACCAGCAATAACGAAATGGCGGCTGGCGTGACGCCCGAGATGCGCGCCGCCTGCCCCAGTGTGGCGGGACGATGATCGGCAAGCTTTTGCTGCACCTCGCGCGACAAACCGGATACGTCTCTGTAGTCCAGAGTCTCCGGCAGGGCGGTTTCCTCGTGGCGGCGATGTCGCTCAATCTCATCATGCTGGCGCGTGACGTAGCCGGAGTACTTCGCCTGGATCTCTACCTGTTGCGCCACTTCCGGTGCCTGCAGAGCGCCACCAACTATCGCCACCAGTTGCTCATAGCTAACGCCGGGTCGCCGCAACAAATCCATCAGGCTGGCGTCCTTGGCCAGCGGCCTTTCCAGTAAAGGCGATAACCGGTCTGCTAACTGCGTCTGCGGTCGCACCCAGGTGCCGGCAAGGCGCGCCTGTTCACGTTCAATCGCTTCGCGTTTTTCTGCGAACCGCTGCCAGCGCGCGTCCTCGATCAGTCCCAGTCGCCGCCCGGTTTCGGTCAGCCGCAGGTCTGCGTTGTCCTCTCGCAACAACAGGCGGTACTCGGCGCGCGAGGTAAACATGCGATACGGCTCGGTGGTTCC
>JAJDNE010000082.1 GCA_022340825.1 Acidiferrobacterales bacterium
CATCGATGATGCCGAAGGTAACGCCCAGGTTGCGCGTGTTGTCGTAGGTAAAGACGTGCTTGTACCAGGCCGTGAGCAGGTAATCCCGATTGCGCCCGTTGATGTTTCTGACATCATCTTCTTGGTCAGCCGCCCAGTTCGAAAAGGTGAACGGCGATTGCGGGCTAAGACCGTTACCGGCGGCAAAACCAAATCCGGCGAACACTTCATCGGAGTCGGTCGGGCGAAAACTGATTTCCGGTTTAAATGGCACGGCACCGGCGCAGGCATCGCTGTAGCCAGGTGCATTGGACAGACTCTGGCACTGCACCGTTCCGGCCAGAATCCCGCCAATCGAAAGCTTGTCGCTGATGTCTGCAGCCTGCACAGACAAGGTTAGTAGCGGCATGGCCAGCACCAGCGCCTTTGTTAACTTTTTCATTTATACCTCTGAATTTATTAGCCGCGCCATGCGGGGAAATTTCGTTTAAGCAAAGGCTGGCTGGCTTTGAGCTGGCTGGCGTAAGGGTTTCAAAATTCCGTGTTTAGTCGTTACTTAGTAAGAATCAGTTTGCCGCTGCGCGTGACGCGCAACAGGTAGGCCTCGCCATTGTGCGTGATCGCCAATTTGTCCGAATTACTGAACAGGGTACTACTGTCAATCACGCCACCTGATTTCGTCGCATAGCCTTGGCTGAGAACCGTGAAATCAGTGACGACATAATCAGAAGGAACTTGCTTCACCGCGTTAAATCCTGCTATCAAATTTAATCAAACGGGGATGATAATGATTCTCATTCTTATGTCAAGCTTCACTAATATTCCACATCCCGTATTGGGCGTATGGCGACTAATCCAGGAGGTGGGACACCAGGCCATCAGCCAGTTTGGGCTCAAACCAGGTGGATTTGGGCGGCATCACCTCACCGGCGTCGGCAACATCCATCAGCTGGTCCATTGAGGTCGGATACAGGGAAAACGCCACCGCCATCTCTCCGCTGTTGACGCGGCGCTCCAGCTCCTTCAGACCGCGAATACCACCAACGAAATCGATGCGTTTGTCTCGACGCGGATCACTAATACCAAGAATCGGATCGATCAGGTTGTCAGCCAACAGGCTCACGTCCAGCCGCGCCACCGGGTCATCATCCGGAATCAGCTCGGGCCTGATCGAGAGCTTGTACCACTTCCCGTTGAGGTACATACCAAACTCGGCTGCAGCCTGTGGTTTAACCGGGTTGGCAGACTCGGTCACCTCAAACGCTGACTTCACCTCGCCGAGAAATGCCGCTTCGGAAAGGCCGTTCAAATCGGTTACCACCCGGTTGTAATCCAGTATCTGCATCTGGTTGTCAGGAAAGACCACCGAGAGAAAATAGTTATAGTCTTCGGTACCGGTGTGATCGGGATTCGCCGCCTTGCGTGCGGCGGCAACGCGGGAGGCCGCGGCCGATCGGTGATGGCCGTCGGCAATATATATGCACTCCATGGCATTGAAGGTATCGGTAATCGTGTCGATGTCACCGGCATCACTGCACACCCAGATAGTGTGGCGCACGTCATCATCTGCGGTCACGTCGACGTCCGGTGCGCCGGCGGTCACCTTGCTCGCGATCGCGTCGATAACATCGGAATGGCGATAGGTGAGAAATACCGGGCCGGTCTGGGCATTCAATGCATCGATCTGGCGGACGCGGTCGTCTTCTTTGTCGGGGCGGGTAAATTCATGCTTGCGAATACGGTTGCTATCGTAGTCCGCCACCGAGCCGACCACCACCAGTCCCGTCTGAACATGTTCACCCATGACCAAACGATAGAAGTAGTAACAGGGCGCTTCATCGCGCACCAGCACGCCCTCTTCTATCATCCGCTGGAAATTCTCCCTGCCCTTTTCATATACCTCCGGCGCATAGGGATCGGTGCCCTTGGGCAAATCGATCTCGGGCTTGGAGATATGCAGAAAGCTGTAAGGCCGACCCTGAGCCCGGGCGCGGGCCTCTTCTGTGTTCAGTACATCATAGGGCGGTGCGACAACATCGTCGGCGCGACCAGCGGCCGGTCGCAGACCACGAAAGGGGCGAATGAGTGACATGATATTCCTGTAGTGTTTTGAGCCAATTGTTTGCAGAATTGGGACCTTCTGGTCCCCGCGCGGTGCTGATTATACGCATCCTGAATCAGAATGCCGATAACAACCCGGCCAAATGAATCACCCTGGATAACTGGAATTAATGAGTCACGATTGCCGAACCTATCTACCACCGGAATGGGCGCCGCAAAGCGGCGTCCAGCTCACGTGGCCACATGCCCACGGCGACTGGGCCAAAAATCTGGCCATTGTCGAACCGGTCTTTGTTGACCTGGCCACCAACATTGCGCGATTCGAACGGGTATTGATCGTTTGCCGGGATGCTACCCACCAGCAGCACATTAATAGTCTGCTTGCCGAACGCTCACTGGACCCCGATCGTGTGCGCTACGTGGTGGCGCCGTCCAACGATACCTGGGCGCGCGACCACGGCGCGCTTACTGTCATCTGCTCCGGCGAACCACAATTGCTCGACTTCCAGTTCAACGGCTGGGGCGGGAAATACGATCACGACCTGGACAACGCCATCACCCCCGCCATTTATCGCGCCGGTATGTTCGGCGATACCCCGATGGAAACGGTGAACCTGATACTCGAAGGTGGCGCAGTCGAAGTCGATGGCTCCGGTACCCTGCTCGCTACTCGTAGCTCGGTACTTTCCTCGACCCGGAATGGTGATTTACCGGTGCAACAGATGGAACAACAGCTATCGCACTATCTCGGCATCGAGCGTTTTCTCTGGCTGGACCATGGCACCCTGAGTGGCGACGATACCGATGGTCACATTGATACGCTGGCCCGCTTCTGTGATCGCGACACCATCGCTTATTGTCACAGCGACAATCCCGACGATATGGACCACGCCGAACTGGTCGCCATGCGCGAAGAGCTGGCGGCGTTTCGATCCATCACCGGTGACCCCTACAGGTTGGTGCCGTTACCCATGCCCGAGACCAAGGTGGACGAAGATGGCAAACGCCTGCCGGCGACCTATGCGAACTTTCTTATTATTAACGATGCAGTGCTGGTACCCACTTATGAAGATCCGGCGGACACGGAAGCGCTTAGCCTGTTGCAGCAGTGCTTCCCCGGGCGCGAGGTCATTGGCGTCAATGCCTTGCCTCTGATACTTCAATACGGCAGTCTGCATTGTGTCACCATGCAGTTCCCCGAAGGTGTGATAATTTAGCGATATGTCAGACAAACCCAACATGCTTAAGGTCGCCCTGGTTCAGCATAGCTGTATCGATAACTATGCGGCGAACCTCGATACTGCGACGCAAGCGATACGCCAGGCAGCAAGCGACGGTGCGCAACTGGTATTGCTGCCGGAACTGCACACCAGTCTCTATTTCTGCCAGACAGAAGATACCTCGCGATTCGATCTGGCCGAACCGATCCCGGGCCCCACTACCGAGCACCTGGCTGCACTGGCAAAAGAGCTGAGCATCGTTGTTGTCGGCTCGATCTTCGAGCGGCGCACCGCCGGCATTTATCACAACACGGCAGTAGTGCTGGATGCAGACGGCAGCCTGGCCGGTATGTATCGCAAGATGCATATCCCTGACGACCCGGGCTACTACGAAAAATTTTATTTCACGCCGGGTGATCTTGGCTTTCGGCCAATTAAAACCTCGCTCGGCAAACTTGGCGTACTCGTTTGCTGGGACCAGTGGTACCCGGAAGCGGCGCGCCTGATGGCGTTAAGTGGCGCCGACCTGCTGCTTTACCCGACTGCCATCGGCGTCGACCCGCGGGATGACGAAGCGGAACAAACCCGGCAGCGCGAGGCCTGGATTACCATTCAGCGCAGCCACGCCGTTGCCAATGGGCTACCGGTGCTGTCCTGCAACCGCGTTGGTGTTGAGATGGACCCGAGCGGGCAAAGCGATGGCATCCGCTTTTGGGGCAGCAGCTTTATTGCCGGGCCGCAGGGTGAATTCCTGGCGCAGGCAGGAACCGAACCAACATTGTTGATGGCAGAGATTGACCTGGCGCGCGCCGAGTCAGTGCGACGCATCTGGCCGTTCTTCCGCGACCGCCGCATTGATGAATATGGCAAGCTGTTAAACCGTTTTAACGACGACTGACTGGATTCTTGCAGGAATAGTCCATGATTGTTATTACCCAACCGAATGCAGATCCTGATAGCGACGATTTCAAACTGCTGCTCGCGTATCTCGAGAACAAGCCGAATATTCGCACCAACATTCATCGCGAAGTCGGCGCGCAACAAACGCTGACCGAGATTTACCTCATTGGTGACACTGCTGCGCTCGATGCCGCGGAGATTGAAAGCATGGAAGTAGTCGATCGTGTCGTCCGTATCTCTGAAGAGTATCGCGTGCTCGGCCGTCATAAGGATGATCTGCGGCCCACCGGTTTCGACTATAACGGTGTCACCTTTTCGCAGGACAATCTGCATGTCTTTGCTGGTCTGTGTGCGGTGGACACGCCCGAACATGTAGAGATGATGATGAAAGTCCTGAGGGAGCATGGCCAGGTGTGTACCCGCATGGGCGCCTACAAACCGCGCACCAGCCCCTATGCGTTTCAAGGTCATGGTAAGGAATGCTTGCCTTGGGTATTCGAGCTTGCCGGTAAGTACGGCATCAAGGTCATCGCCATGGAAATTACCCACGACTCCCACGTCGATGAAATCAACGAGGCGCTGGAAAAAACCGGCAACCCAACGGGAGTGATGTTGCAAATTGGTACGCGCAACACACAAAATTTCGAGCTGCTGAAAATTGTCGGGCGTCAGCAACGGCATCCCGTATTATTAAAACGCGGTTTCGGTATTACGCTGGAAGAATCGTTGAATGCGGCCGAGTACCTGGCGAGTGAAGGTAACCGAAAAGTTATTTTTGCCCTGCGCGGTATGAAGACCAACATGGGCGACCCGCACCGCAACTTTGTCGATTTTGCCCATGTGCCGGTCGTCAAACGGCTAACGCGTATGCCCGTATGTATCGATCCTTCCCACTCCGTCGGCAGCCGAGAGCATTCGCCAGATGGAATTATGGACGTCTCTCACGTGACAGCACAGGGAATCATCGCCGGCGCCAACATGGTGCTGGTGGATTTTCATCCGCAGCCAGAGAAGGCGCTGGTTGACGGGCCACAGGCGCTACGGATGGAAGAACTACCATACTTCTTTGAAGACGTTGCGATTGCCAGGGAGGCGTATGAAAAGAGAGTAAAGCTCAGAAAGAAACAGGAATTTTAAAATTTGTGTCCGCTTCCGGCCACTAGCGGACTCTAAAGAAGCCGAATAAATGCTCCCATCGTCCTTTAATAAACTTGCGGACCAATCGGCAGACCACTAGCCCATCCTCGCGCCATTCCCAGTACTGCAGTTGAGTAATCCGTTTCTTTGCTGCGCTGGTTTCGTTGCGAGCAATAATCTTGTTCTGTATTGAAAAGCGATGCGGCGAGCTGACGTGCACCAAGAATGATACCGGCAGTCTTCGCCTGGCGTAGTTCAGTAAATTTCCTGAAAACCACTTCAGTTACTTCACTATTCTGTTCAAGCAAGTTCGCCAAGTGCCATGCATCTTCAAGTGCTTGACAGGCACCCTGACCCGATGTCGGTAGTGGCGCGTGTGCCGCGTCTCCAATCATTAGAAGGTTTCCTTTGTGCCACGTTTCAGTCGGATCGTGGTCGTGCACATAAATCTTGTTGATCTTGTCCACTGGAGTTTCGGTAATAATCCGGGGAATCAGGTTAGGCCAATCCCGGAACAGTTTTAATAGCTCGTCTTTGTAATCTCCAGGATTGCGCTCACCGATTTCTGGCGCCGCTACACCACCAGCCCAGTAAGCTCGTGTCGCGCTGATGGGTACAACACCAAACCGTTCGCCAGTACCCCAATAGTCACTTACCGCGATTTCTTCAAACACCGGCTGGTTGCATTCAAATACGCCAACCCAGTTAATAAATCCCTGGTAAATCGGTTGATTGTTTTCGCATATAAACGTCCGGGCAATTGAATTCATACGACCATCGGCGCCAATCAAGGCATCTGCCTTAATGTTTTTGCCATTTTTGAATTCAGCAAGCGCATATTTGTCAGAGTCAAAATTCAGACTGGTGAGTTCATGTGAGTAGTGGATTTCGATGCCCAGCTCATTCGCCCGGGCTACGATGATGTTCATTAGGTCGCGACGCAAAATAGAATAACTACCGTAGCCCATTTGCTTGTTTAATTCGCGAATATCCAGAGAACCTAAAGGTTCCTCATCGTCTGAAATGCGATCCATGCGCACTGGTTCGCCCGATACTTTTCGTATTTGCTCCAGCATGCCGAGCTCGGACAGGACAAAACTCGCGTTGGGCCAGCAAACAATTCCGGCACCAATATCGGTTGGTTGTTTTTCGCGCTCGTAAACATCAACGTCGAAGCCCTTCAACTTCAACGCGATCGCCGAACTTAATCCTGCGATTCCGCCACCAAGAATTGAGATTGTGGTATTTTTCACTTAACCAGGAATGTCCGCTTTGGGTCGTTAGCAGTCAGTTTAGTTCAAGATACCTTAAATTTCTTACGAGTGACTGCTTTCGGCCAGAAGCGGACGCTTAACACCTGATGTCACATTAACGCGCGCGATTTTTGCGTTGTGATTGAATGCCTTGTTATGTCAATTAATTATGAAATTAATTGGGGCAGACCCCAACTACCCTTTTTTAAACTACGCGCTGCTTAGCTGGTGTCGACGTCAACGGCCCGCACCTCACAAAGGGACGATTTTAGTCCCGTCGATCCGGTGATTGGATCGAAGGCTTCGTTGTCAGTCAGGATGTTGGCGTTGCTTTCTTCGTATCCGAACTGCAGGTGCACGACGCCCTTCAGAATATCCGGCGTGACCCCTGCCTTGGTGCGAATCTCGCCGCGCGGAGAAGAGACAGCAATTTGGGCCCCATCGACAATATTGCGCTTCGCCGCATCATCGGGATGGATTTCCAACACATTCTCTGGTGCAAGAGCGCGAAGCGAAGGAATGTTGCGCATCATCGCGTGGGTATAAGGCTTCAGCTTCGAACCGGCGATCAGCACTAGTGGAAAACGCTCGGCCAGATCTGGGCGCGATATAGGGCTTTCGGCTGGTTCCCGATAAACTGGCAGTGGATCCTGGCCAAGCTCGGCCAGTTGCTCCGAGTAGAACTCGACCTTACCCGAGGGTGTGCGAAATCCCTTCATGAAGCCTGCATATTTCCGGTACATCTCTGGATAATCGCGGAATTTCGTGTGCTCCATCATGGCGCGAACCACTGCGCCGAGCGGTCCGTGTAGTTTCTGATAAAGGACTGAGGGCAGTGGCACCGCATAACCCTCGGGGTGTTCGGCCAATGTTGCGCAATCCAGCTCCAGCGGCTCCAGCACCGCATCGAGAGCTTCCTCTTCAGTATTCCACGGGAAGTACTCCCCAAACCCGAGCCGTCGCCCCAGCTCCCAGATGATCTGCCAATCGGAGCGGGAGTTATGCAGCGGCGGAACCACGCGCGGGCTTAACTGAATGCGTAGTGGCACGTTCCAACCGTGGTCGGTATGCGTGTCGTAAGTGGCGACCCGTGCACGTTCCAGGAACGTGCACGCTGGC
>JAJDNE010000083.1 GCA_022340825.1 Acidiferrobacterales bacterium
GATCTGGCAAAGCGTCAGCAGGAAGAAGACGATCCCGAGGTGCTTCCCAAGGTTGGCCTGGAAGATGTCCCTGTCACCATGCCAATACCAAAGCATGAATCCATTGATGTCGGTGGTTTTCCGGCTGCATTTTATCCGCAAGGCACCAATGGACTGGTTTACCAGCAATATGTTGCCGATCTTCCTGGGCTGGATGACGAATTGTTGCAAGTACTCCCGTACTACACCCGGTGCCTGACCGAGATCGGCAGTGGCGGTCGTGATTACCTGTCGACCCAGGTCCTGATGGACGCGGTCACTGGTGGTATTTCCGCCAGCACAACCTTTCGCGGTGCGATTGATGATGTGCAGGATGTCCGCGGACATTTTGTGTTGTCCGGCAAGGCACTGGCGCGAAACCAGGGAAAGCTTTCGAAGCTGATGCACGAAACACTGCACGCAGTTCGATGGGATGAAGTGGGCCGCATACGTGAAATCATTGCCCAGGAACGAGCTCGGGCCGAACAGAGCGTAACCGGCAATGGTCACGGCCTGGCAATGCTGGCGGCATCCAGTGCCATGAGCCCGACGGCATCCATCAATCATCGGCTGCGCGGGCTAGCTGGTATCCATGCCCTAAAAGAGCTGGACGATAGTCTGAACGAGTCGCAGGGCCTGCAAGCGTTTGTCGACCGCTTAAGCCAGATTCATGACAAAATATTACAGGCACCGGGTCAGTTCCTGCTAATCGGCGAGGATGAAGAAAAATCGCCCATCATCGGCGGCCTCACGGAGGCCTGGCAGGGCCGGGCCGCACAGGATGCCTTCAACCCGTTTACGGTTGCGCCAATAAGAGAGAGTGTCAAGCAGATGTGGGTGACCAGCACCCAGGTGAATTTCTGCGCCAAGTCATATCCGACCGTGCCTATCGAACACGATGATGCGGCTGCACTGGCGGTGCTTGGAGGTTTTTTACGCAACGGTTACTTGCATCGTGCGATTCGCGAACAGGGTGGCGCCTATGGTGGCGGTGCCGGTCACGAGCCGGATATTGCCGCTTTCCGGTTTTTTTCCTACCGGGATCCGCGTCTGACTGAAACGCTGGCTGACTTTGATCGCTCAGTTCAGTGGTTGTTCGAGAACAAGCACGAGTGGCGTCAGCTGGAAGAGGCAATTCTCGGTGTTATCGGTTCGATCGACAAGCCGGGCTCACCGGCTGGTGATGCGAAGAAGGCATTTCATAATTCGCTCTACGGGCGAACCCCGGAACAGCGTCAACGTTTTCGCAGCCGCGTGCTCAAGGTCACACTTGACGACCTGAAACGGGTCGGCGAGAAATACCTGGACGCCGAGGCTGCCAGTATCGCAGTAATTACGAATAATGTGACTCACGACGAGATTGGCGATCTCGAGCTGGATGTACACAAGCTGTAACTCGGGAATCGCGCAACCTGGTAAGTAGTTGCCGTTTGATAGCCCGGTTGCGCTGTAGTGACGCAGGGCTGCAAAATTGATTAGGATCAAAACCCGACAACCCTGAAGGCACTAGATTGAAACATATAGCGCGGTCAACGCCGTGAGTGGTGGTTTCAATTAATAGGGAGATCCAAGCATGTCGATACCGAGAAAGCCCAAGGTCGATACCTGGTACGAGGATGGCGAAGATGGCAGGTCATTCCGTATCGTTGCGATTGATGAGGACGATGGCACCATCGAAGTACAGTATTTCGATGGCGATGTCGAAGAGTTTGATACTGACAGCTGGTATCAGATGGATCTCACTCGTGTGGCCGAGCCTGAAGACTGGTCAGGACCGTTTGATGATCTTGAGGCGGACGACCTCGGCGAAACCTATCGCTCGGCGCGACCTGAAGACTGGAACGGCCCTGCAGATGAAATGGATTTCGAGGACTAGTCCGCCGGCCCTTTCGGCGATAGGGCTATTCAGAGAAACCTAACCTAATTGATCGTTCGGCTTATCTCCCCTGTGCGGCGCTTCGTCAAACCAGTACGGAAGTTTGACGAGTAAATTAAGTGGTGAATTTTGTTAACCCACCCACAAAGTAAACGCATTGACGACCGTCTATACTGGTTAAAACGGAAGCCAGGAATCATTCAACTCCAATTATTCCCTCGTTCACAGGCGCACCCTGTGTCACTGATAGTGTCAGGAATTACTTAAAACATGACTAAAATATTCAGACGTTTTCTGCTAGTGGGAATATTCCTGCAATTATTGATGATTCAAGGATGTTCTACCGTACCCTCTACGACAAGCGCTCCCGATACGGATGTTAAAACGCTGGAGAAAGACGTGGCGGATCTAAAGCGCCAGGTGGCGATACTGACGCGACGGCTGGACCAAATGGCACCTTCGGCCAAAACGCAGCGTCAACCGCGGCCGCAGCTGAGCGTGAGTTTTGCCGGCAACCCCAGACTCGGGAATAAAAAGGCCAGCGTCGCAATTGTCGAGTTTTCCGATTTTCAGTGCCCGTTCTGCAGGCGGTTTCACAGTCGCACCTTCGATCAGATAAAGAAAAATTATGTCGATACCGGGAAGCTTCTGTATGTCTATCGTGATTTCCCCTTGCCGAGTCATCGACAGGCGCCGTTGGCTGCCGTGGCGGCCAATTGTGCGGGGAAGCAGGGCGCTTACTGGACCATGCTGCGAACACTTTATGGCCCCGGGGCTCGCCTGGAGAAAGACTATTATCTTGGTGCGGCGAAAGAACTGAAGCTAAACATGGGAAAGTTTGAACGTTGCCTCGCTGACTCCAGGCAGATGGACGAAGTGATGCGCGACGCACGTTACGGATCGTCCCTGGGCATTCGTGGCACACCCGCCTTTTTTATCGGCCGCATTGACGGCGAGAAGATCGTCGGTGTCACGCCTGTGATTGGAGCGCAACCCTATGCTTCTTTTGCCCGCGCCATCGACCAGACGCTGCAACGTTTGAACTAATCAATAACCGATATTGGGCGCGAGCCAGCGTTTGGCATCTTCCAGTTTCATGCCCTTGCGTTTGGCATAATCAGCGACCTGGTCTTCATCGATCTTGCCAACAGCGAAGTAACGCGCATCCGGGTGCGAGAAGTAGAAGCCGCTGACCGATGCCGCCGGCAACATGGCAAAACTCTCGGTTATGCAGATGCCGGTATTTCGTTCCACGTTCAGTTGCTGCCACAGAAGCCCCTTCTCGGTATGTTCCGGGCAGGCAGGGTAACCGGGTGCAGGTCGAATGCCTTGATATGCTTCCCTGATCAGCGCCTCATTGGCCAGCGACTCATCGGCAGCATAGCCCCAGAATTCCTTGCGTACGCGCTCGTGCATCAGTTCGGCGAATCCTTCCGCCAGGCGGTCAGCCAGGGCTTTCAGCATTATGGCGTGATAGTCGTCATGGTCTGCTTCATAGGCTGCGACCCGCTCGTCAATACCAATACCGGCTGTCACTGCAAAAAAACCCAGGTAGTCAGCCTTGTGCGACTGTTTCGGTGCGACAAAGTCCGCGAGACAATAATTGGGTTTGCCGTCCGGCTTCAGTTGTTGCTGCCGTAGAAAGTGGAACGTTGAGTCAACCTGTGTTCGTGATTCGTCAGAATAGACCTCAACATCATCATCAATGCTGTTCGCTGGAAAGAAGCCGATCACGGCACGGGCCTGCAACCATTTCTGATTGACAATCTGTTTCAGCATGGCCTGCGCATCGTCAAATAATTTCCTGGCTTCTTCACCCTTGCTGTCATCATCCAGTATCCTGGGATAGCTGCCTTTCAGCTCCCATGTATGGAAGAACGGTGTCCAGTCGATATATGGGACAATATCCGCCAGTTCGTAGTCCTCGAACACACGCAAGCCGAGTTCTGCCGGTACCGGCGGTGTGTATGCGACCCAGTCGGGAGAGAACCTGTTTTCACGCGCTGCCGCTAGACTGAGGAACTGCGTGGCGGCCTTCTTGCCTTCATGGCGCGCACGAGTGTCGATGTACTCGTCGGCCATTTTTTTGAGATAAGCTGCTTTCAGGTCTTTGCTGATCAGATTTTGTGCTACACCAACGGCGCGTGACGCATCCTTGACCCAGACAACGCCATGTTCATAGTTGGGCTCAATCTTTACTGCCGTGTGGGCCGGGGAGGTAGTGGCACCACCAACCAGTAACGGTACGCTAAAGCCCTGTCGCTGCATTTCTTTGGCAACGTGGGTCATCTCTTCGAGAGACGGTGTAATCAGGCCAGACAGGCCAATAATGTCGACATCGTTGGCTTTCGCCTCATCGAGGATCTTCTGGGTTGGTACCATTACCCCCAGATCAATCACTTCGAAGTTATTGCATTGCAGGACAACACCGACAATGTTTTTGCCAATGTCATGGACATCGCCTTTTACTGTTGCCATCAGGATGCGGCCAGAAGCGCGCGAACCTTCTTCTTTGGCAGCCTCGATATAGGGTATCAGGTGCGCGACTGCCTTCTTCATAACACGCGCACTTTTAACCACCTGTGGGAGGAACATCTTGCCTTCACCAAACAGGTCGCCGACAACATTCATGCCGTCCATTAGCGGACCTTCGATGACGTGCAGGGGCTCGTCAAACGACAACCTTGCTTCTTCAGTATCCTCGACGACATATGCGTCGATACCTTTTACCAGTGCATGCTCCAGCCGTTTGGCGACCGGCCAGCTGCGCCATTCGAGATCTTCTTTTTTCGCAACCGCGCCATCACCTTTATATTGATCAGCAATTTCCAACAGGCGATCGGTTGCATCGTCGCGCCGATTGAGAATAACGTCTTCGACGCGTTCGCGCAGTTCTGCCGGGATTTCTTCGTAAATCGCCAGCTGGCCTGCATTAACGATACCCATATCCATACCAGCCTTGATAGCGTGGTAAAGGAAGACGGCATGAATAGCCTCGCGCACCGGGTTATTGCCACGGAACGAGAACGAGACGTTGCTGACGCCACCGCTGATCAGTGCATGTGGCAGTTTCTCCTTGATCCCAGCCGTGGCATTGATGAAATCGACCGCATAGTTGTTGTGCTCTTCGATACCGGTGGCCACTGCAAAGATATTGGGATCAAAAATTATATCTTCAGGCGGGAACCCGACTTCATTTACCAGGATGTCATAAGATCGCTGACAAATTTCCACTTTTCGTTCGAAGGTATCGGCCTGTCCATTCTCATCGAACGCCATCACCACTACCGCGGCACCATACTTGCGGCACAGCCTAGCGTGATGCAGGAACTGGTCCTTGCCTTCCTTCAATGAAATGGAATTGACGATGCCCTTGCCCTGGATACACTTGAGTCCGGCCTCGATGATCTCCCATTTCGATGAATCCACCATTACCGGAACTCGTGCAATTTCCGGCTCCGAGGCCACCAGGTTCAAATAGGTAGTCATGGCCTTGACGCCATCCAGCATCGCTTCGTCCATGTTGACGTCGATTACCTGGGCGCCGTTCTCAACCTGTTCGCGCGAGACATCTAGCGCCTGGTCGTACTGCTCTTCCAGAACCAGGCGTTTGAACTTGGCAGAGCCGGTTACGTTGGCGCGTTCACCGACGTTAACAAACAGTGAGTTCTCACTGATATTGAGCGGTTCCAGGCCGGCGAGGCGACACTCGACGGGTACCGTGGCTTTTTTACGCGGCTGGCTGTTTTCTATAGCTGCCGCCATTGCTCGAATATGGTCCGGCGTCGTACCGCAACAACCACCGACAATATTCAGGTAGCCGCTGCGTGCCCAGTCACCGATCTCGTTTGCCATGTCTTCGGGTGACAGGTCATATTCACCAAAGGCATTCGGAAGGCCTGCATTGGGATGGACGTTGACACCAACGGAAGAGATTCGACTAATTTCTTCCACATACGGACGCAATAGATCCGGACCCAAAGCACAATTCAGACCGATACTGATTGGATTGACATGGCGAAGGGAATTATAGAATGCCTCGGTGGTCTGGCCGGAGAGGGTGCGACCGGAGGCATCGGTAATCGTTGCAGATATCATAACCGGCCATTTTCGTTTTTGTTCCTCGAAATAAGTCTCCACAGCGAAGATGGCCGCCTTGGCATTCAGTGAGTCGGTGATGGTTTCAATCAACAGGATATCGCTGCCGCCTTCAATCAGACCACGCGTCGCTTCAAGATAACTTTCCACCAACTGGTCAAAAGTAATATTGCGTGCGCCAGGATTGTTGACGTCGGAACTCATACTGGCCACCCGATTTGTCGGGCCCAGTACGCCAGCTACGAACCGTGGGCGTTCAGTAGTTGAGAATTTATCGGCCGCTGCTCGGGCAACACGGGCGCCGGCTACATTTATTTCATAGGCGAGACTCTGCATTGCATAGTCAGTCAAGGTGATGGCATTTGCACCAAATGTGTTGGTTTCGATGATGTCAGCACCGGCTTCCAGGTATTCCTCGTGAATGCCCTGGATCATATCCGGCCGGGTAATAACAAGCAGGTCGTTGTTACCTTTAAGCTCGGTCCCCCAGTCCTTGAATCGCTCGCCACGATAGGTTGCTTCGTCAGGCTTCTGGCGCTGGATCATGGTGCCCATCGCGCCATCCAGTAGCAGGATGCGGCGGTCGAGCAATTCTTGTAGTTGTCTGGTCTTGTCTTCGGCCATGAGATTCTTTTTTACTGTTTATACTGGGAAACGGCTAGTAATTAAGGGCGAAGTGTACCGAAAACATGTTGCCATTGCTCGGCATAAAAAAACCACGCCCTCGGGCGTGGTTTTACAGAAAGCAATATTGCCGCTGTTAGCTGTTAGCGACGTTGGCGTATTTCGCCTTTGCTTCCTGTGCAGCCTTTGCCTCTTCCGGGCTGTACGCAGCACCAGACCAAAGCATGTTGTAGGCGATCTCTTCGTTGCCGTTCTCGCATAACTCGAGCACTTGCTTGAAAAGCGGTTGGAAGGTCTCGCTGCGGTGGGAAGCTTCGTGATCCTCAAATGTGTTCCAGAAAGTGACGATCAGTGCTTCCTTGTTTTTCAGGTGGCTTTCTACTGCCTGACCAATAGTAGAGCCTTCGTTGGATATGTTGCCGCTGTTCATGCATACAAAGCCACCGACAAATCCAGTAGCAGAATGATACGTCTTGACGTTTTCACACAGGGTAGCGACGCGCTCCTGCAAGTCGTCCAGTGAGAATTCCGGCTTCAGGATGACGCGGTTAACGGTGACGATACCGTCGGGTGGAAAGTTGTTAATCAAAGCTGCCATGTTGACCTCCTTCTTGGATTCAAATGTCAGTACAAACCAGGACGAAATGAGAAAGGATCAATATTAGTAATAACTAATATGCCTATAAGCCTGGCTAGTGTCAATAACTGACTAATATAGTCAACAATAGTTCAGAATAAACTTATTTCCTCAACAAATCAGTTAGATATTGCTGGATTACGGGACTTAGTAAAGCGGAGAAACGCTGAATCCGGCGTTTTCGAGGAGGGTTAGCAGGCCGTCTTCTCCGGGCAAGTGCAGGGCACCGACCGCGATAAAGGCGTTGCCTTCCTGCAACCGGGGCTGCATACGCTCCATCATTCTTTGGTTGCGCTTCACCAGCACCCGATCCATCAATTTGTCATAGGCCGGTCCAGCCCGGTTTTGATACTCGTCGCTGATGGCGGCCAGGCCGGCAAGATCGCGACGTAGATAAGCCTGGAGCAGTTTCTTCATTTGATCCGCATTTTGAGACTGGTAGCGCAACGCTTCGTTGAGTAGTTGGATCTGGTCATCCATTGGCAGACCATCAAACACTTCCAGTTGCTCGTCCATCGTTTCAAGACCGTAGGTTGGTTTGAATTGCAGTACGGCCTTGCGTTGCAGAATCAAGTCAAGAAAGATAACGCCATTGGTCTTTCTCGGTGTACCCAGCGACATAATAATTGCCCACGGCTTCTTCTTGTTCAGATCACGGGTTGACAGCCCCGCTAATTTCATCGCCGCTTCGGTCTTTTGGTAGAGGTCTTTGCCAATTGCCTGTTCCAGGGTCTGGTCCTGTCCAAAGAACATGATTTCCGCCATGTGCACGATGCCGGCCCCGGTAAAAATAAGCTCCATCGAGAAACTGCTGGCGCTATCAAAGGACTGCTCCAATGCTGCCGGCAGCTCAGTGACCCTTGGGTCGCTCGAATGCATGGTGCCGAACAGGTAGCTGGGTGCCAGTCCCGGTTTGTTGATCTGCCAGAGTAAACCCTGCTCGTGTTTGACCGGACCCACACTCGCCGCCATCGTAGGCGCTGGCAGCAGGGAGCCGGTCAGGATCAGGGCCAGAACTGGGCCGAGGTAGAAGCGTAGGAAATGCATTGCTTAAATTGTAGCCGAATCAGCGTGAATCGGTGATGACAAAATTCCTCCTGTCGCTACCTGGTACCAGCGAACCCCGCTGGCCGGTTTGTTGAACTCCGTGTTTGCCGGTAACATCCGAACATGTCCGGAAATACTATTGGCAAACTGTTTACTGTCACCACGTTTGGTGAATCCCACGGCCCCGCGCTCGGGGCGATTGTTGACGGCTGTCCTCCCGGGATGGCTTTGTCGGTCGAAGACCTGCAGCCAGATCTGGATCGTCGTAAACCCGGTAAATCCCGACATACAACCCAACGTCGGGAAGACGATGAAGTCGAAATTCTGTCGGGCGTATTCGAAGGCAAAACTACCGGCACACCGATTGGTTTGTTGATCAGAAATACGGACCAACGCTCCAAGGATTACGGCAATATCATGGATCGATTTCGCCCAGGGCATGCCGATTATACCTACCTGCAGAAGTACGGCCTGCGCGATTATCGTGGGGGAGGGCGCTCTTCGGCTCGAGAGACTGCAGTACGCGTGGCCGCGGGCGCTATCGCTAAAAAATATCTGAAGGAACGCTACGGTATACTGATTCGCGGCTATCTTGCCCAACTGGGTCCGATCGCACTCGAACTGAAGGACTGGGGTGCGGTGGAAATGAATCCGTTTTTCTGCCCGGATCCTGACAAGGTCGCCGAACTGGAAGCGTATATGGATGCCTTGCGCAAGGAAGGCAACTCTATTGGTGCACGCGTCAACGTGATCGCCAGCGGCATGCCGGTGGGGTGGGGTGAGCCGGTGTTTGACCGACTTGATGCCGATATTGCTCATGGGTTGATGAGCATTAATGCCGTCAAGGGTGTTGAGCTTGGCGCCGGCTTCGCTAGTGTCGAACAAAAGGGAACCGAGCATCGTGACGAGATGACGCCGCAAGGATTCGTTGGCAATAATGCGGGCGGTGTACTCGGTGGAATCTCGAGCGGGCAGGATATCGTCGCCAGCATTGCACTGAAGCCAACCTCGAGCATTCGTTTGCCCGGGGAAACAGTCAACACCGACGGTAAACCGGTTGAGGTGGTCACAACCGGCCGTCATGACCCGTGTGTTGGTATACGTGCAACTCCCATTGCCGAAGCCATGCTGGCGATTGTGCTAATGGATCATGCGCTAAGGCATCGTGGCCAGAATGCAGATGTCAGCAGCACAACTCCGCAAATCCCGGCTGGCTCCAAACCATAATCACTGCCCGCTGGTTCGTTATTTTCTGATGCCGTACTGGCGCCTATCCGGATTCTATTTCTTTTACTTTGCCGCACTGGGCGCGCTGGTGCCTTACTGGAGCGTCTATTTGCGCTCTACCGGGTTTGATGAAACCGATATCGGCAAGCTAATGGCGCTGCTAATGCTGTCGCGCATTGTCGCACCGTACCTCTGGGGATGGATTGCCGACAATCGGGGACAGCGGATGCTGGTCGTCCGCCTGGCCGCACTGCTTGCAGCAGTTACCTATGTTGGTGTTTTTTTCTCGACCAATTTCTGGTGGCTGGCATTGGTCATGCTGATCTTCAGTTTTTTCTGGAACGCCACGTTGCCCCAGCTGGAAGCAGCGACCATGAGTCATCTCGGCGGAGAAGCCACGCGGTACGCGCGCGTTCGTCTGTGGGGTTCCGTTGGATTCATCGTTGCCGTGATCGGACTCGGTTTATTGTTTGATCGGGTCGAGACCTGGTGGCTGTTGCCAGTGGTGTTGATGCTGCTTGTCGGCATCTGGGTATCCAGTCTACTCGTACCCGAACGTGAACTGGAGACGCATGTTGAGCATCCGGGTTCATTTCTAAAGGTAATCATGAGACCTGAAGTGTTTGCATTTCTGGCGACTTGCCTGCTGATGCAGGCAAGCCATGGGCCTTACTATACTTTTTATACAATCTATCTCAGCGACCACGGGTACTCCAAGACGTTGATCGGCATGCTCTGGGCGCTTGGTGTGGTCTGCGAAATCGGCGTGTTTATTTATCTACAGAATGTGCGTACGCGTATCAGTTTGCGACAGATATTGCTTGGCAGTTTCGCACTTGCAACGGGTCGATGGCTGTTAATCGGATACTTTCCTGACAACCTGGGAATTCTGGTGCTGGCCCAGGTGCTGCATGCGGCAACCTTCGGCGCCTATCATGCAACTGCGGTCGAGATGGTTCACAAATTTTTCCGTGGCCCACACCAGATTCGGGGTCAGGCGATTTACGGCTCGATCAGTTTTGGTGTTGGCGGTGCACTGGGCAGTTATTATTCCGGGTATACGTGGAAATACATTAGCCCGGAGTTTACGTTCACTATTGCGGCACTGCTGGCATTCAGTGCGATTATTGTCGCCTGGCGCTGGGTAAGACCGGAAACCGGTTAGCAGGTTTTTACGCTGAACTCAGGCGCGCCAGCGCATGCGCTTCTGGCGGTAACGTTGCAAATCGACGACCTGGGCAGTGCCAGATTCACCTGGCTCTGTTTTGCCTATCGACTCTGACTGTCGGGTGTCGACGAAGAAGTCATTCGTTGCTGCACAAAAATCCTCAATGAAATGATAGCGATCAACGTCGGTTGCTTTTTCCTGCATTACGCTGTTTCGGATTTCTGTCAGTACTGTTTCAGTTTTTGCACGGTCAATCGGGTCGATAAAGCGCTGACATTGATTTCGTTTGTAGATGGTGCGGACTAACTGTTTCGTCAGCTCGTCATGTAGCGGGCAGCTTTCGAAGATATCCCTGGGCGAATCCGCGCGCCGATTCAGAGGTATCTGGTGATACCCGAGGCTGCGTTCCAGGTGTTCTAGAAAGTCTTTAAATGTCATAGCGGTAACTGAATAGTTTCAATCATTGCTTGTGCTGCATTGGACAGTGTGCGCTCACGATGGGTCACGATTCCAAGCGTCCGAAAGATGCTGACGTTTTTAATGTGGACCACGTGGAGCGATTCGTCAATGAGCGTGTGTGGCAATGCGCTCCAGCCAAAGCCAATCGATGCCAACATTTTCAGTACTTCCATATAGTTAGTCGACATGGCGATATCGATGCCATCCCGAATTGACGATAATTCGTCAAGAATGATTTCACGGGTGTAGGTCCCGGCACCGGGCAAAATGGCCGGGTAGTTCAACAGGGCGATCTGGCTGACATTTTTCTGTGTTGCCAGTGGGTGTGTCTTGCTGACTACAATTTCCAGTGGATCATCCCATACGGGTAGCAACTCCAGGTTGCCAGTGGCAGTTTCAGGCAGCGTGACCACGGCAAGTTCGATATCGCCGTGTTCGACCGCGTCGCAGGCGGCTTCTGAATCCATAAATCGCATTTCCAGCGCCACGTCTGGCTGGGATTGATGAAACTGCTTTAGCGGATCCGGTAAGCGATGAAGACCTATGTGGTGACTGGCGGCCATGCGTAAACGGCCACTGATTTCCCCGGACAGGTTCAAAATGGCGCGTTTGGCGTCAGCGACATCAATGATGATCTGGTGAGCCCGGGCCAGCAGGGCATGGCCGGCGTCAGTGAGTCGTACGTGGCGACCGATCCGGTCGAACAGGGCGGCACCCAACTCGGATTCCAGTGCGGCAATCCGTTTACTGATAGCGGGTTGAGTAATAAAAATTCTTTCCGCGCCTCTCGAAAAAGAGCCCGTTTCAGCGACGGCCAGGAAGGCTTGTAGAGCAGAGATATCCATAACGTTAAGGAATATAATATATAAAAAATATGAATTTGAGTTATTTATAACGGCCCCCTAAGATTTGCGCAAGTGGCCGATTGGCGATCAGGAGCAGAAAATGGCTGGAAAAACACTCTATGACAAACTCTGGGATGCGCACGTGGTCCGACAGGAGGATGACGGCACATGCCTGCTCTATATTGATCGGCACCTCGTGCATGAAGTCACCAGCCCGCAGGCATTCGAAGGGTTGCGCCTGGCAAACCGTGCGCCCTGGCGGGTTGACGCAAATCTTGCCGTCCCGGATCACAATGTGCCTACCACCGATCGTAGTCACGGAATCGCTGACCCCATTTCCCGAATCCAGGTGCAGACGCTGGACCAGAACTGCACCACCTTCGGTATCACCGAGTTCAACATGAATGATCCACGGCAGGGCATCGTTCATGTCATTGGTCCCGAGCAGGGCGCCACGCTTCCCGGGATGACGGTGGTATGCGGCGATTCCCATACATCTACCCACGGCGCGTTTGGCGCACTTGCATTTGGCATTGGTACGTCCGAAGTCGAGCACGTGCTCGCTACGCAATGCCTGATTCAGAAGAAAGCGAAATCGCTGCTGGTCAGTGTCGATGGAGAGCTGGGTCGCGGCGTTACTGCCAAAGACGTGGTTTTAGCCATTATTCATCACATCGGTACTGCCGGTGGTACGGGCTATGCCATTGAATTTGGTGGGAGTGCAATTCAATCCCTGTCGATGGAAGGGCGGATGACGGTATGCAACATGTCTATTGAGGCCGGTGCGCGCGCCGGTTTTATCGGTGTGGATGACAAGACGATTGATTACGTCAAGGGTCGCCCCTATGCCCCTCGTGAAGAATACTGGGAGCAGGCGGTGAGCACATGGCGCGAGCTGCACTCGGATGCCGATGCCAACTTTGATCGCGTGGTGCACATCAAGGCTGAAGACATCTCTCCGTTCGTCACCTGGGGCACCTCGCCGGAAATGGGGGTACCGGTTACAGCGGCGATACCAGATCCGGGGTCTGAGCCTGATCCGGTTAAGCGGGATGGTATGGTCAGGGCGTTGACTTATATGGGTCTTAAGGCCGGCACACCGATTACCGAGATCAAGCCGGACAAGGTCTTCATTGGTTCCTGCACGAATTCCCGCATAGAAGACTTGCGTGCAGCGGCTGCGATCATCGAGGGCAAGAAGGTCGCTGAGAATATCAAGCTTGCCATGGTGGTTCCGGGCTCCGGTCTGGTGAAGCATCAGGCCGAGCAGGAAGGCCTCGACAAGATATTCATCGATGCAGGTTTTGAATGGCGCGAACCCGGCTGTTCAATGTGTCTTGCCATGAATGCCGATCGCCTAGAGCCCGGTGAACGATGTGCATCGACTTCAAACCGGAATTTTGAGGGCAGACAGGGCCAGGGTGGCAGAACCCATCTGGTTAGCCCGGCGATGGCAGCGGCTGCAGCGGTCAATGGCCACTTCGTTGATATCAGGGAGACGAAATAATGGATTCGTTTAAGAAAATGCAAGGCCTTGTGGCACCGCTTGATCGCTCCAATGTCGATACCGATCAGATTATTCCCAAGCAGTTCTTGAAGTCGATCAAGCGCACCGGATTCGGGCCAAACCTGTTTGATGAATGGCGCTATCTTGATCATGGCGAACCGGGGATGGACAACTCGGGTCGTCCACTCAACCCGGACTTTATCCTGAATGAGGAGCGCTATCGGGGTGCAAGTATCTTGCTGGCTCGCGACAATTTTGGTTGCGGCTCTTCTCGGGAACATGCGCCATGGGCATTGCTCGATTATGGATTTCGCGTGATTATTGCGCCGAGTTTCGCCGACATCTTTTTCAATAACTGCTTCAAGAACGGTATTCTGCCTATTATTCTCGATGCCGCGACAGTCGATAAGCTGTTTGCCGACGTGGCAGAGAATCCGGGTTACACGCTTGATGTGGATCTGGAGAAACAGACCATCGTTACCCCCGATGGTGAAGCAATTGCGTTCGAGGTTGACCAATTTCGCAAGCATTGCTTGGTCAACGGGCTGGACGACATTGGCCTTACACTGGAGCATGTCGAAGAGATTCGCGCCTACGAATCCCGGCGACAAAACGAGGCACCCTGGCTGTTCCAGTCTGCCGAAAACCAATAACGGAACACGGAAAATATAATGAGCAAAAAGATTGCAATTCTACCGGGTGACGGAATTGGTCCCGAGATTGTCGGCGAGGCGGTTAAAGTGCTGGAAACGCTGCGTGAAAACGGTTTAGACCTTGATCTCGTTGAAGCCCCGGTTGGTGGTATGGCCTATGATCTGCACGGCGACAGCCTACCGGACGAGACCCTGTCACTGGCGAAGGCGGCGGATGCAGTCTTGCTGGGTGCAGTCGGCGGCCCGAAATGGGATGGGCTGGCAGATAGGTCAAAGCGCCCGGAAAAAGCTCTCTTAGGCCTGAGATCGGAAATGGCGCTCTTTTCCAATCTTCGTCCAGCAATCCTGTACCCCCAGCTTGCTGATGCCTCAACGCTTAAGCCAGAGGTAGTCGCAGGTCTGGATATCATGATCGTTCGTGAATTGACTGGCGGTATTTATTTCGGCGAACCGCGCGGGATAGGCAAGAGCCCCGCTGGGGAGCGCCGTGGGTATAACACGCTGGTTTATACTGAATCCGAAATTGAACGTATCGCCCGATCTGCCTTCGAGATTGCCATGAAACGCGGTCGTCGACTGTGTTCTGTCGACAAGGCTAATGTGCTGGAGGTGATGGTGCTGTGGCGCGAAGTGGTTAATGAGGTTGCCAGGGACTATCCGGATGTTGAAGTCAGTCACATGTACGTGGATAACGCGGCCATGCAACTGGTGCGCGCACCAAAGCAGTTTGATGTAATCGTCACCGGCAATATGTTTGGCGATATTCTATCGGATGCCGCAGCGATGCTAACGGGTTCCATCGGCATGCTGCCATCGGCATCGCTCGATAAAAACGGCAAGGGAATGTATGAACCTATTCATGGGTCAGCTCCCGATATTGCCGGGCAAGGCAAGGCAAATCCACTGGCGACCATATTGTCGGTTGCAATGATGCTGCGCTATACCCTGGACGAAGCCGGCCTGGCAGACAAGGTTGAACGAGCGGTTTCTGCCGTGCTTGATCGGGGACTAAGGACACCTGATATTTATACCGGCAACGGGACGGAAGTTGGTACATCAGAAATGGGCGACGCCATAGTCGCTGCAATAGCGAATTAGCAGTGAAAACATAACGAAAAACAGGATATCCGAAAATGAAGCGAGTTGGTTTGGTTGGATGGCGCGGTATGGTGGGCTCAGTGCTCATGCAACGCATGCATGAAGAGAATGATTTCAATGAAATCGAGCCGACATTTTTCAGCACGTCACAGACCGGGCAGCCAGGACCGGATATTGGTAAAGACGTTCCGCCACTAAAAGATGCCAATGATATCGATGAGCTCAAAGCCATGGATATCATTATTACCTGTCAGGGTGGCAGCTATACCGAGGCAACTTATCCGCAACTCCGTCGCGCTGGTTGGGACGGCTACTGGATCGATGCTGCGTCCTCGTTGCGTATGGATGACAGCGCTATCATCGTCCTCGATCCGGTAAATCTTGCCGTGATAAAGGATGGTCTGAACAAGGGCGTTAAAACGTTTGTTGGCGGCAACTGTACTGTCAGTTTGATGCTGATGGCGATAGGTGGGTTGTTCGAAAAAGATCTGGTCGAGTGGATTTCGCCCATGACCTATCAGGCGGCGTCCGGCGCTGGTGCGCAGAATATGCGTGAACTGGTTCGCCAAATGGGCGCCATCAACGATGCAGTAAAAATCCTGAATGAAGATCCGGCATCAGCGATACTGGAAATCGATCGCAAGCTTGCCAGTTTTCTTCGGAGTGATGGCTACCCAACAGTCCATTGGCCAGTCCCGCTGGCGGGTAGCCTGATTCCGTGGATCGACAGTCAACTTGAGAGCGGCCAGAGTCGGGAAGAGTGGAAAGCCCAGGTAGAAACAAACAAGATACTTGGGCGCACAGAGATGCCCATACCGATTGATGGACTCTGCGTCCGCATCGGTGCGATGCGCTGTCACAGTCAGGCACTAACGATAAAGCTGCGCAAAGACGTACCCCTGGATGAAATACATGATCTGCTCGCCGCAAATAACGACTGGGTGAGAGTGCTGCCCAATGAACGCCAGATCACTATGGATGAACTGACACCGGCGGCGGTAACCGGAACCCTGAGCGTGCCCGTCGGTCGCCTGCGTAAATTGACTATGGGCCCCCAGTATCTTTCGGCATTTACTGTCGGTGACCAGTTGCTTTGGGGAGCAGCCGAGCCGCTGCGCCGTATGCTGCGAATTGTTCTACAACACTGATACCACGTAGCGGCGATCTACAATACCCGTATATATAAAGAATGGCGCTGATCGCGAGACCAGGCTTGCGGGTGAGTAATTTGAGCTATATTCATAAGTAAATTCAGCCCCAGGATGATATGCGGCACTGGTTTTTCGACCCAAATTGCCTATTTTTTGGTCATTTTTACGGGTGAAATAGATCTGTCACCGGTCCTATTCAAGTATACAGTTATGTGCTAAAAGACCATTTATAAACTATAGTTAGTTGCGATTTGTAAAGAATCTTAATACTATAATCGCGTAAGCCTTGGTCTTATAAGCTATTATTTAATTCGGGGCGCACACAATAATCGGAGAATCGAGAAGAAATGACTCGAGCGAATAGGGGGGTGTACAGGGCAATAGCTGTTGGGGCAGGTTTCCTCATGGCCCTGTTGCCGCTACTGACTTATGGATTGGGCCTTGGCCCCATTAAGGTTAATTCTGCACTGAATGAAAATCTCGATGCCGAGATTGAGTTCACGTCCGCTTCCGACCAGGAATTGAAAGACCTGCAAATCGGCCTCGCCCCCGTTGCTGCGTTTCAGGCGGTCGGTATTGAAAAATCACCACAGCTGTCGGCGATTAAATTCCAGGTTGCGCGTCGATCAGATGGTCGACCATATTTGCACCTTACAACCAGGTTTCCATACTCAGAACCCTATCTACATCTACTGCTACAGGCGGAGTGGCGCGTTGGCTCTTCAGTCGGGCGTCTGCGCCGCGAATACACCGCTTTAATCGATCCACCGTTTTTAACTGCTTCGAAGCCAACCGGCATCGAGGCGCCTCGTGCCGCTCTGGGCGAGCCTGAACCCGAGCTCAAACTTGAAGAACCGGTACCTGCTGTTCCGGCACCGGTGGCTCCGTCTCCAGAGCCCGCGGCTGAACTCATTCTCGAGTCCGAACCCGAGCCAAAAGCGACAGCAACCAAAGAACCGGAGTTGTTGCTTGAGGAAGAGCCGGTCGTCACCGCAACCGCACCGTCACCCGCAAAAACTGCAGCACCAGCGCCCGTCGATGTAAAAGAACAGGCCGCTCCCGAGCCGTTGCTGGAATTGGAAGAGCCGGAACTCGAAAAATCGGTAGCAGTTCAGCCAGTGGCGGTAGCTCAGAAGGCCGAACTACTGGGCCCACCTGACTGGTTACTGGTGCCGTCGGGTACTCCAGACTGGGCTAACACCGACGCGTATCGTGTAAAACGTGGCGACACTGCATACGATATTGCTCGCCGGATACGTACAGATAAAAGTATTAGTATCGAACAGGTTGTACTGGCACTTTATGACAGCAATCCCAACGCGTTCTTCGACAAGAACACGAACAACCTGCGTGCTGGCAAAATCCTCAACGTTCCTGAGCGTGATGTTGTCGATAAACGGAACAAGCCGGCTGCCAAGAGACAATTCCTGGCGCAATACGATACGTGGCAGGAATACAAGCTGAAGCTCGCAAGTGCACGTCAACCGGTTGCGGTTGAAGAAGCACCGGCAGTCAAGTCCGAAGTAAAGAAACCCGAAGCCAAGAAACCAGTAGAAACCGCGAAGGCCAAGAAACCCGAGCCCAAGGTTGAGAGAAAACCTGCGCCCAAAAAGGCGCCTGCACCAGCCAAGGCTGAGCCGGCCCGAAAGGGAATGGAATTACCGCCTTCGCGAAATGGGCGCAAGGAAGAATTGCTGCGTATCGTACGCGCGAATGTGGACAAGAAAGGCGAAACCGCCGGCAAGGGCGCCGAAACCGAAGCGGCCAAGGGCAAACAGGAGCTGGCAGAAAAAGCCGTTACACTGCAAAAATCAACCGATGCAGTAACAGCCAAATCGGATGCATCTACTGCGGGCAAGCCTCAGGCACCGGCGCCGGCAAAACGACTTGCTCAAATCGAAAACCAGGATCTTGCGCAAAAGACAAAGCCGGCACCGGCTGAAACCGCTCCGGCCAAGAAGGCAGCAAAGATCGAAACTCCCAAGAAGCCGTTAAAGGTTGCCAAGGCGCCCAACGCAAAGCGTGTCGTACCACCCCCACCTCCGCCCAAGGAAGAGGGGGTCATGGATATGGTAACCGGTATTCTCGACGAGATTCTGGGTAATCAGCTTTTCCTGATATTAATTGGTGGTGTGGTAGTACTTGGCGGCGCAGTTGGCATGATCTACATGCGTCGCAGACGCAAGTCTTTATCGGAGTTTGAAGAAAGTATCCTTACCAGCAGCGAGCTCAACACCAGTGAAGTTTCAACTGCCAGCGAAGACTTCGGAGGTGAATCCAGCGACACATCTTTCCTCAGCGATTTCAGTCAGGGCGGTATGGGTAATATTGCCACTGACGAAGTTGATCCGATTGCTGAGGCCGATGTTTACCTGGCCTATGGTCGCGACGAACAAGCAGAGGAAATTCTGAAGGACGCCATTGTCAAACACCCTGGTCGCAATGAACTGAAAGAGAAACTGCTGGAAATCTACTCGCAGCGTGGAGACGTCGGTGCGTTCGAGACGCTGGCGGAAGAACTTTATGCCTCACTTGAAGGCAAGGGTGGAGAACTGTGGGATCGAGTTGCAGGTATGGGTTCTACGCTTAATCCGGGTAACCCGATGTTCCAGGGGGGTGCACCGCAATCGGGAACCGCCGCGAGCACACCGGCCGCACCGCAAAGCGCGCGAACCATGCCGGCAGTTGAGGACACTGGCATACTGGAAATGGATGAGCCATTAGGGATGCCGGAAGAAGAGGAAGTGTCGGCACCAACGCAGGCTATAGATTTAAGCGAGATGCAGGCCGAGGCGATGTCGCCGGAGATTGAAATGGATACCGGCCTGGACTTCGGTTCCTCGTCTGATGAGACAGAAATCGTGTCTGACGAGGAACTGGATGGCCTGGATTTCAATCTGGATATGGGTACATCTACTGCTGCTCCGGAAGAATCAGACAGCGGTTTGGCATTTGAGTCTTCCGCGGATGAAGGTACAAGTCTGGATTTCGAACCAAGCGGGCTGTCATTATCGACTGAATCAGAAGAAACAGCGGAAGCAACCGAGTCAACCGACGAAGGATTATCCTTTGACGCCGGTGAATTCTCGATGGAGTCGGATGAAAGTGGCTTGTCGACGGACGAGGAGGATGAGTTCGCTGCACTTCGAGCGAACACTGCTGACAATAACGAATCAGACCTAAGCATCAACATCGGCACTGAAGAAGGTACGTCCAGTCTCGATTCGACTGATATGGATGCTTCACTCGATATGGGTGATTTCGGGATCGAGAGCGCCGACGATGATGCTGGACTGTCATTTGGTGGCGGTGGAGCCGAAGATGTTGCAGTCGCCGTCGCACCGGAAGTTGAAGAAGTTGGCGCTGGCGGTGGTTCAGCCGAGCAATGGGACGAGGCAGCTACCAAGCTCGACCTTGCCAAGGCTTATATAGATATGGGTGACGCTGAAGGTGCCAAGAGCATCCTCGAAGAGGTTGCCGTTGAAGGTAATGATGACCAGAAAAAGCAAGCGGCTGAATTAGCGAGCCAAATCGGTTAAACAAAAACAATAATACTTTATAAGTAGCATCTTAATGGCGCACATAGTGCGCCTTTTTTCTTTTTTCTATTTGCTGGGCCGTCGATATACCAGAAAACTGTAGTCAAGTTTGTTGATGTCATCCGCAGCAAAGTCTTGCTGACCCTCCAGCACCCATTCATGTTGATCATAATCGGGAAATCGGATATCACCGTCCGCATTGATGTGAACCTGGGTAATTAAGAGGCGATCTGCCAGT
The DNA here is from genome assembly GCA_022340825.1 of Acidiferrobacterales bacterium. Lineage (GTDB taxonomy): Bacteria > Pseudomonadota > Gammaproteobacteria > Acidiferrobacterales > JAJDNE01 > JAJDNE01. The sequence continues at coordinate 20,186 of JAJDNE010000083.1, forward strand.
GGCAGGAAGATTCGATAGACTTCGGCACCGCCGATAACAAAGACTTCCTTGGCATCACCGGCAGCAGCGAGAGCCTCTTTCGGGTTATGAGCAACGGTGCATCCATCGGCATTAAAGGAAAGATCCCGAGAGAGGATTATGTTGTGTCGCCCTGGTAGTGGTCTCCCTATGTCAGCGAAATTCTTTCTGCCCATGATAATCGGGTGGCCCATGGTGACCTTCTTGAAATATTTCAAATCGGCGGGCAGGTGCCACGGAAGGGTGTTGTCACGGCCGATAACGCCATTGTCGGCAATCGCGGCGATCAGGGAAATAATCAACGCTGAAGCCGCCTAAACCGCTACTGGTGCCTTGATATGCGGATGCGGGTCATAGTTCCCAAGTTGAAAATCCTCGTATACAAAGCTCTCGATGTCCTTTCGATCCGGATTAATTGTCATGCTAGGTAGTGGCTTGGGAGATCGGGCCAGCTGGGTGCGTGCCTGATCCAGATGATTCAGGTACAAGTGGGCATCCCCGAGAGTATGTACAAAATCACCGGGACCTAGTCCTGTTACCTGGGCGATCATCATGGTCAATAAGGCATACGAGGCGATATTGAATGGCACGCCTAGAAAAATATCGGCACTGCGTTGATAGAGCTGACAGGATAGCCTGCCGTCAGCGACATAAAACTGGAAAAACGCATGGCAGGGAGGAAGTGCCATGTTGTCCAGTTCGCCAACATTCCACGCACTGACGATTATGCGCCGGGAGTCAGGATTATTCTTAATCTGGTCGATAACCTGGGCGATCTGGTCGACGCTACGGCCACTGGCATCCGGCCAGGACCTCCACTGTGAACCATAAACCGGTCCAAGGTCCCCGTTTTCATCTGCCCACTCGTTCCAGATTGAGACGCCATGGTCGGTGAGGTACTTGATGTTAGTGTCACCGCGCAGGAACCAGAGTAATTCATAGATGATGGACTTCAGGTGCAATTTTTTTGTTGTGACCAGGGGGAAGCCCTGTTGGAGGTCGTAACGACTTTGATGTCCGAATACGCTTAGGGTACCGGTACCGGTCCTGTCCTCTTTTTTGATGCCATGTTCGAGGACGTGGCGCATTAACTCAAGATACTGCTGCATGCTCGTTTATTGCCGACGAATGGTAGTATTTAGGGTATCCCAGCTTTCTGAAATCTGATTAATTATTATTTATTAATCATCAAACCCGTAAGGGCAATTTATCCGCTGGCTAGTATATCGATATTCGATTGGTAGTGCAGCCAATCAACCGCATTCACTGGAAAACAGGCAAAGCCATGGAAAATAAACTGGGAAAATACTTGTTTATGGGACCGTTACTGCAGTTACTGCAGAAGGGCGAGTTCTTTGCACGCATGGTCGGCGTAATGTTACAGGTGCTGGCCGCGCTTGTGGTGCTGGGAAGCCTCGCTACCATATTCAAGGCCGGGAAGGTGATGTTCGACCTGCACCCCAGTGGCATCATGGGCGGTATTATGTACCAGCTGTTTTATATTCTGGCAGTCTACGCGGTGGCTCATACCTTATTAATACGAGCTCAGGATATTACCAACCTTAAGGACGAGGAGTTTTACGCTCTGCCGATTGCTGCCTACCTGACCCGACTGATCGGTGAAATCTATGCGGCATTTGTTGCCCTGACCGCTATAGGCGGCGGTATATTCGTCTGGTTTACCGGTCAGCCGGTGGGCAAAATCATGAGCCCGGTGCCCTTTATGTTTCCAGTTCCCAAGAATCCGGATTTCATGGGCGGTATCGAATTGATAATCAGTGGAATATTGCTGGCGACGGCATCAATCATCGCCACGTACCTGCTGGCAGAACTGTTGACTGCCCTGAGTCGAGTGACTTCTGTCAGGAAAAATGTGAGCACTGGTCCGCGGCAGATTGCAGATCATCGTAGCGGCCAGTCCCGCTTCGGCTGATTCGCCCCACAATTACCGCCCCTCAGGAGCGGACGTCTTTCATGATCTTGAGAAAGTCCTTTTCCCAGCGAAGGAAATAGGGTTTTAACGCCTTGTCCGGATAAAACGACATCAGCTTCGCCGGATTTGTACCCAGCACGATGGTCTCGTCACTCTCAGCGAACACCACCAGTTTTAACGGCAGAAACGGTACCAAGGTGGGATATTTCTGTGACAACGACTGTATTTCCTTTTTCTTGCCGAAAAACACGATTCGATATTCAGCAGTCTGGTAACCACTCTTGGTCAGGCCGACATCGACTCGTTGTACCCGCATAAGCGTGTAGCCGTTGGCGACTATCGCCTGCTGTACAGCATTCATGGCTTCGGGAAAGGTGTTGGTTACCCGGACCATGAGCAATTCATGAGCAGGATCGATTTGACTATCGGCAGTTGCGGCAAAATTAAACAGCGAAAGAAGGAAAGCTATAACGATAACGACGCGTGCCTTCATAGTGTTGCCTCTTCCAGTATGTCCGTATAAGTCTGATGCATTCGATCGCATAGCCGTTCCAGC
>JAJDNE010000089.1 GCA_022340825.1 Acidiferrobacterales bacterium
GATCAAATACGCCAGCGCGGGCAACCGGCAGCATCATGACGCCGGTTGCGCCCGACGTCGTCGTCGCCGGTTCAATCGATCGCCCGATGGCATGACGCAGGATCAGTTCCTCCAGCGTCATGCCAAGAGCCAGTTGTAGCGTGCGCCCGCACAGCCCACCGATGCTTCTTGGCGCTACCTCCAGCAACGTCACCGTATCCCCATCAATACGTGCCTCGGCATGGATCGGACCTTCCCTTACCCCCGCATACCGACACACCGTTTCTACCTGCTGCATGAACGACTGCTGTATTGTTGTCGGCATATTCGAGGGTGAAACATAAATGGTTTCTGCGAAACACGGCCCTTCCAGCGGATCCGGCTTGTCAAATAGCGCAAGCGTGTCCAGGTGACCCTTCACCATCAGGCCCTCCAGCGCATGCTCGCTTCCGTGGAGATATTGCTCAACCAGAATGGAAGAATCGGCGCCGGACCTCTCTCCTCGCAAAATGGCTTTCACACGAGACACTGCCTTCGCCAGCTCACCCGGTGTATCGGCGCGAAGCACCCCACGACTACCCGAAAGTCGCGAGGGTTTGACTACACAGGGAAAATCAAACGGTAATGCGATGGCGCCAGAATCAACCTGGTCGGACAACACTATCAGCCGAGGTACTGGTAAATCGCATTTATGCTGTAGCTGTCGAAACCGGTATTTGTCTCTCAATGCAGCCACGGCCTGCGGGGAACTGGCTGCTAGACAGAGGATGGCGTTGATTGCTGCCGCAGCTTCCACGCCCTGATCGTCGACACCAAGCACAGCCAGGGGCAGCGAATCGCCAAGCTCGTCTTGCACGATACCGGCAGCACGACTTGGATCATCAAAAGGCAAGGCGAGCATCTGCTCCATGCCCCAGTAATCTGCCAGCTGGTGGCACTGGTTTCTCGCCTGAATGACATCAATTCCAAGCTTGCCTGCTGCGGACAGAAAATCTTCGGTGCGATAACTGTCTTTTGGCAACAACAGCATCAGGCGTGGACGATTGGGTTGCTCAGCCGGGCTGTTCATACTTCTTCAGCAAAATACCATCATCGCCACAGCAGTTGGCTACACATTTTTTTACTTCGTGGATGCTCTCCACCTCGCCCGAAAGATATTCCGCGACCGGGAGATTCGTCTGCGCACAATCACAACCCTTGTCGTCATAGACGTAGACATTGGTCAGGCCGACTTCCCGGGCCATGGCTTCCGCTTCATACATTATCGCGGAAGGTGTTGCCGGCAGGTGGCTCAACCTGAAGGCTGGAAAGAAGCGTGTGATATGCCAGGGACTATCGGCACCCAGGTGATCGCGTATCCAGCAGGCGATTGATCGAAGCATGTCAGGGTCGTCGTTCTTTCCGGGAATGATATTGGTGCGGGTTTCAACGTGAATGCCCAGTTGCCCGGCACGTTCGATCGAGTGCAGTACCTGGTCTACTGAAGCAACTTTGCAGATATCCTGATAGAAAGCGTCATCCAGGCTCTTGATATCCGAACACAGCACATCCATCCACGGCGCTAGCTCATCCAGCGCCTCATCCGTCACGAAACTATTGCTGACATACACGGTGTAGAGTCCGTGTTCGCGCGCCAGTCGCGCCACATCCAGCACATACTCGAGCCAGACGGCGGGTTCGGAATAGGTAAACGCGATCCCCTCGACGCCCTGACGAAGCGCCGCCTCGACCAGTTGCTCTGGCGTGGCGTAGGCAGAGGTAGATTCACCACGTGCAAGTTCATCCAGGGCTTCAACACCCCATGAGATATCAAGATTGTGACAACCACCGCATCGGAAATTGCAGCCATAGCTGCCGACCGACATGACTCGGGTTCCGGGTCGAAAGTGTCTAACCGGTTTTTCTTCGACAGGGCCAACATCGATCGCCGATATGATGCCGTAGGACAGGTTATACAGCCTGCCATTCCGGTTCACATGTGCCTGACAGAATCCGCGCTGGCCATGGCCAAGCTTGCAGCGCCACAGGCACAAATGACAACGGGCGGTCCCGTTCTGCAGTTGCTCCTGTAAACGAGTTTCAACCAGCTGGTATTCACCGGCCTTGCTGTCTGAAGCGCTAGGTTTAATAGTCATGACAGCGGCCAACCTATCGGGCTGGCTGGCTGCTGACAACCCCAGATTCCACAGGGCGAATCGTCAAAAAAGCGTTCACTGTGGACGTACAGCGTCAGGCGTAAACGGGTGGAAGTCACGGCCTTGGTCGCCAGGCGACCCTGCGCATACCGCAAATAGCGTTAATTGCCAAAAATTCAGTCAGTTGCCGACACCGCCATAGATGCACTCGTGCTTGTCCTGAGTTGTCTGAACTGGCCCAATTATTGCTCAGAGTAATTAGGTAAGAATCACAACTATTTAAGCGTTGCGTATGGAAAAACGCGTGGAAGTGGGGGATCTCAAGCTTGGCATGTATGTGTCCGAGCTTGATTGCCCGTGGTCGGAAACCCCGTTTGCGCCGCCAGGCTTCACCATCCGTACTCCCGAACAAATCACACAGCTGCTGGCACAGTGCGCCTATGTCTATATTAAAACCGGCCTGACAACGTCCGAGCCGGAAGTTCGATCAGATCCACTACTGGACCCATCCGCCTTTTATCGTCTGGATCGGCCTGAGTTAGAGCTGGAGATACTGAAGAAATATGCCGCCCCGGGTTCTGGTCAGAACAAGTACCACGATACCTGCTCGATTGAGGACGAGATCAACGAAATACGCCGCGCTCATAAACAGGCTCTCGAACTTGTCGATGATCTGATGCATGCGGTACGGCTCGGCGGCAACTTAGACGCGACTGCCGCCATTCATATCGTTTCGCTTCTGGCCGATAGCATCATTCGCAACCCTGATGCGTTGGTCTGCTTTACCCATCTCAGGCAAACACATGCTGCAACTGCGGAGCATGGTTTGCGTTCCTGCATCCTGGCGCTGGCGCTGGGTCGCCATTTGGGTATGGCCAAACAGCAGCTCACTAACCTGGGCATTGGCATGCTGCTGCACGATATTGGAAAAACACGGGTACCTCAGGAAATTCTCGAATGCGGCCACGAGCGCAACGAGGAGGAGCGGCGAATTTTGAGAATGCATGTTAGTGATGGCGTCGATATCCTGGAAAGTACGGAGGGCATCGATTCGAGTTCCATTGAAGTTGCCCGCCAGCATCATGAACACTATGACGGTAGCGGCTACCCCAGGGGACTTCGCGAAAACGAAATCAGCCAATTCGGTCACATCGCCGCCATTATTGATCGCTACGACAACCTGACTTGCCCGCTGCCAGGCCGAAGAGCCGTACCCCCTCACAAGGCGCTAAAGATACTGTATGAACTTCGTGGCAAGCTGTTTCATCCGCATCTGACCGAGGAGTTTATTCGATGCATGGGCATCTACCCGATCGGCAGTATCGTTGAAATGCGAACCGGTGAAGTCGGTGTTGTGATAGCACTTAACCGGATGCGCCGACTCAAGCCCCGTGTTTCTCTGATAGTAGGCACCGACCAGTCCTATCGCGAACGTCCGCAGATTGTTGACCTTGCCCATTACCACAATCAGCACGGTGAGGCGCTGGAAATAGTCAGAGTCGCAGATAGCAACACCTACGAATTCGATCCTCTAGATTACCTGCCGGTCGTCGCGTAATCTGAATCCCTGCTACGTCATTTTTCATCGGCTGTGCTACTTTAGCCGCCGTCGTTAAATACGCTATGCTCTGCAGAGAGCCTGAACGCTCAACAACAAGAAGCTATGGAATTCACGACAGAACAACAAGAACTGGAAGTCCCCGGGCGCTACGCCCTCTGGCTGGTGCCGGAAGCAAGCGCCGAGGAAAGGCTCATCAGCGTAATCGAAGACCTGAGCGATCGTTACGGCTGCCCTCGATTTTTACCACATGCCACGATACTGGGAGGGCTGGGCGGGACTGAGCAGGAATTAATTGAAAAAGTCGGCTCACTGGCAGGGGAGCTACAGGCAATTGATGTCACCGCAACCGGGCTGGCAATGGAGCCGTATTATTTCACCAGTTTTTATCTAAAGCTCGAACCGTCGGCGGCGCTGTTGCTGTCCTACCAAAAGGCCACCCAGGTATTCACCGCCAAGGCGGGCAACTTCAACCCTCATGTGAGTCTGCTCTATGGTTCGGTACCACGGCAGGAAAAGATTAACATCGGCGCCGAGATACATAGCCGCGTTCCCGGCGCGTTTCGACTGGATCGTCTTTACCTGGTGCAGATCACACTGGCAGTGCCCAACTGGAAAGTGATCAGTCGTCACGACCTGCCGTCAGCTGACTAACCCGACGCCAACCGGTGTGCCCAACGAGTCGTCTCGGGCAAGCGATACCGGCCCGTGCAAGCCAGAGCAAACTCTACCGCTGAGTGGTTACTGACTCGATGGCCGCAGGAAACAAATACCGGCTTTACATTGTCCCGTGTTCGCAACACGGTACCGATACATTCTTCTCCATCCCACAACGCTGACTGATCGCCCTTCCTCGGGCCCGGTTCGACATACTTGCCAGTCAAGCGCGACTTGGCAACGCCGATCGTCGGCAAGTCCAGCAGTACACCCAGGTGACAGGCAAGACCAAAGCGTCTCGGGTGAGCGATGCCCTGGCCGTCACAAATCAGCAAGTCCGGGTATTGATGCAAATTATTCATTGCTTCGATCACCGCCGGGGCTTCACGAAACGACAGGTAACCTGGCACGTATGGAAAACGTGTCGGTTGACGAATGATGGCCTGATCCACCAACTCCAGCTGCGGGAAACGCAAAA
>JAJDNE010000090.1 GCA_022340825.1 Acidiferrobacterales bacterium
GCGTGATCGAAACGGTATTGGTCGAGGGCATTGCTCACCGATGCCGCGACCTGCTGCAGACGCGACAGGATCCAGCGATCGCTGGCGCTGAGTTCAACGTCGCCGCCGGACTGCCCGCAGTCCATACCCTCGGTATTCATCAGCACATAGCGCGCCGCGTTCCACAGTTTGTTACAGAAATTACGCGAACCCTCGATGCGACCCGGGGCCAGGGAAATGTCGCGGCCGGTGGTGGCCAGCGACGCAAAGGTGAAACGCAATGCATCGGTACCGTACGCCGGAATGCCATCGGGAAAGTTTTTACGGGTCAGTTTCTCAATGCGCTCAATCATGTGCTCTTGCATCACCGCATTGGTACGTTTTTTTACCAGCGATTCCAGGTCAATCCCGTCGATCACATCAATCGGATCAAGTACATTGCCTTTCGACTTCGACATTTTCTGGCCTTCGGCATCACGAACCAGACCGTGAATGTAGACTTCACGAAACGGAACCTGGCCGGTGAACTTGAGACCCATCATGATCATGCGCGCGACCCAGAAGAAAATGATGTCGAACCCGGTGATCAGCACATCAGTGGGGTAGAAGGTTTTCAGGTCTTCAGTCTGCTCCGGCCAGCCAAGGGTCGAAAACGGCCATAGCGCGGACGAGAACCAGGTGTCGAGTACGTCTTCATCCTGTTCGAGATAGACGTCGGCATCGATGTTGTGTTTTTCGCGTACCTCCGACTCGCTGCGGCCAACGTAGAGCGCGCCGCTTTCGTCATACCAGGCGGGGATACGATGGCCCCACCAGATCTGGCGCGAGATACACCAGTCCTGGATATTGCGCATCCAGTCGAAGTAAGTGTTCTTCCAGTTGTCCGGTACGAATTTGATGCTGCCGTCTTCAACCGCTTTGATTGCGGGCTCGGCGAGCGGGGCAATGCGCACATACCACTGGTCAGTCAGGAACGGTTCCACCACCGCACCGGAACGGTCACCGCGCGGTACCATGAGTTTATGGTCATCGATCTTTTCCAGCAGGTCCTGCTCTTTCAGGTCATGAACAATCGCATCGCGCGCTTCATAACGATCGAGCCCGGCATAACTGGCCGGCAATTCTTCAGCTTTGGTTTGACCTTCGGTCCCCGGGTAGTACTCCCAGTGCGCAACCTCCAGCATCGCCGCGTCACGTGTCATGACATTGATTAACGGCAGGTTGTGGCGCTTGCCGACTTCGTAATCGTTGAAGTCATGGGCCGGGGTAATCTTGACGCAGCCGGTACCGAAATCCGGGTCGACATAATCATCCGCCAGCACCGGGATCTCACGGCCTACCAGCGGCAGGGTGACGGTCTTGCCGACCAGGTGCCGATAGCGTTCGTCGTCAGGGTGCACAGCCACGGCACTGTCACCGAGCATGGTTTCGGGGCGGGTGGTCGCCACGACCAGGTGGCCGGAGCCGTCGGTCAGCGGGTAACGCATGTGCCACAGGTGGCCGGATTCCTCTTCCGAGATCACCTCAAGGTCGGAGACAGCGGTGTGCAGTATCGGGTCCCAGTTGACCAGGCGCTTGCCACGGTAGATCAGGTCCTCTTCATACAGCCGGACAAAGACTTCCTTGACCGCCTCGGAAAGACCAGCGTCCATGGTAAAGCGTTCGCGTGACCAGTCGAGGGAGGAACCCATGCGCCGCAACTGGCGGGTGATGTTGCCGCCAGACTCTTCTTTCCATTGCCATACGCGCTCAAGGAACTTTTCACGACCGAGGTCGTGACGTGTCTTGTTTTCGGCGCTCAGCTGACGTTCCACTACCATTTGCGTGGCGATGCCGGCGTGATCGGTGCCCGGCTGCCAAAGCGTGTTCTCGCCCTTCATCCGATGGTATCGGACCAGGGTATCCATCACCGTGTTGTTAAAGCCGTGGCCCATGTGCAGGCTACCGGTAACGTTGGGTGGCGGTATCATGATGCAGAAGGCCTTGTCGCCACCCGCGGGCGCGAAGTAACCCTTTTCTTCCCAGGTCTGGTACCACTGCTGCTCAATTGCGTGGGGATCGTAAGTCTTTTCCATCTTTATTCTTGATAAGTGGTGGGCTGGCAGGCCAATCCGTGAAGTGAGGCGGCCGATTATACAGAACAATCGCGCGTCCGCGTAAGCGCATCTGCCGTGATATGATTTCAGCTGATTCGATAATCCGGGAACGTCAGACTCCGCCATGGCGGCCGCCAATAAAATCAACAATACCTTCGCCGTTATTCTTTCGACAACGCTGGCGCTGAAGCTGATTCTGTCAGTGTGGTTCCCGGTGACCGGCGACGAAGCCTATTTTGTCCTGTGGGGAAAATACCCTGACTACGGCTTCTATGACCATCCGCCCATGCTCGGGTGGTGGCTGACAGCCCAGCTCTGGGTCAGCGACGCACTCTGGTGGTTGCGGCTACCATCAGTGCTGGTCACGACCGGTATTGGCTGGACAATTTATCAACTGCTGCGCAAGCATGACGACCGGGTAGCCGCGTGGGCTGCCTCGCTTTATTTGCTGGCGCCGATCAACCTGCTCGGCATTGTCATCGCCAACGATGTGCCGTTGCTGTTCTGGGGCTTCCTGGCGGTACTGGCATTTTACCGCGCGCAAGCAGATGACCATCCGGGATGGTATTTGTTGAGCGGTGCACTGCTCGGCCTGGCATTTCTTTCCAAGTTCTTTGCCGGTGTGCTCGGGATCGCGTTTGCATTGTATGTCCTGTTGTTTGTTCGACGCGGCATCAAACCATGGATTGGCATCGGGCTGGTGCTGCTTGCCGCGTTGCCCGGCGTCGCGGTGAATCTGCTTTGGAACTATAACCACTGCTGGAACAACTACCTGTTTAACTTGTTTAATCGCACGCGCGAGAGCGGCCTGTCGCTGACCAACATCGGTATTTACCTGGTAGTACTCATTTATGCACTGACGCCGCCGGTCGCTTACTATCTCTATCAGGCACGCAGCGGCCTCGTTGCTGCAATGCGCAGTCGGCAAGGTTTATTCGTTGGCCTGTTCTTGATCGGCATAGCGCTGTTTTCGGTGGTCGCGGCGCGTCAGCCGTTTGGCCTCCACTGGCTGCTGGTGTTTTACCCGCTGCTGTTCCTGGGTCTGCCGGCGGTATTGTCGGAACAGGTCTTAAGCACCTGTTTCCGTTTTATGGTGCCGTTTGCCGCCATCCACGTATTGGTAGTTGTTTCCCTGCTAATGATGCCGGTGTCCGCTTTCAGGGTGCTGGCCGGGCCATATCCATTTATCGTCTTTGGTACATACACAAACGAGATACTGGCTAAACTGGACAGGATTGAGGGTGACTATATATATGCCACCGACAATTACACGGTATCGGCAACGGCGGCCTATCGCGGCAATCGTCGGGTGATTGTCTTCGGCGGTGGATCCCAGCATGGTCGTCAGGATGATTTGCTGACTGACTTCCGTGAACTCGATGGCCGTAACATACTGGTGCTGCGGTTTTCACCCCACTCAAGGCAGGATATTGAACCGTATTTTGATCGAGTGACCTTCCGCGAGATTGAGGTTCAGGGTGCCAAATACTACCTGGCGCTGGGGCAGGGCTTCCGTTACCGCGCCTATCGTGATGCCGTACTGCGTCATATTCATGATACCTATTATAAGATACCGGCGTATTTACCGGTCGGCGGATGTTATATGCGGGATCGATACTTCAGTGAGGACTCGCAGGGTGGCTAGTGCGAAGAAATTCCTTGCCGGCTGGGGTCGCTACCCGGTGCAGGAGTGCATCACCTGGCGCCCCGAAAGAGCCAGCGGGCTGTATCTGCCGACGCCGATGATCTCGCGTGGCCAGGGCCGCAGCTATGGCGATGCCGCGTTGAACGAAAATGGCAATGTTGTGCTGACCGAACGGGTAAACCGTTTCCTCGATTTTGATTCAGATTCAGGTGAGCTGCGTGCCGAGGCTGGAGTAACCCTGGCAGAGATCATTGATGTGTGTTTGCCACGTGGCTGGTTTCTGCCGGTTACCCCGGGCACTAAATTCGTTTCACTCGGTGGCTGCATCGCGGCTGATGTACACGGCAAGAACCATCATCGTGACGGTGCTTTCTCTAGCGCCGTCGAAAGTTTTTCCCTGATTGTTGCTGATGGTACTGTGCTCAATTGTTCCAGAAATGAAAACAGTGACGTGTTCTGGGCAACCGTGGGGGGAATGGGCCTGACCGGTGCAATCAAGGATGTGTCGCTCAGACTGCGCCCGGTAGAAACTGCGCGAGTGATTGCAAAGCACCAGAAGGCGCAGGATCTGGAGCAGGCGTTTACGCTGCTGGCCGAAGAGGATGACAGCAACGAATATACCGTGGCGTGGATCGATTGCCTTGCCCGTGGCCGTAGCCTGGGTCGCAGCGTGGTCATGCATGGTCGTCACGCCACCGCTGAGGAATTGCCAGCGAGCAAGTCAGTGTTAGCGACCGGGGGACGCAAAGTGCGTACGCTACCAATTGACCTACCTTCGTTTGCACTGAATTCTGTTTCTGTTTCACTCTTCAATGCCATCTACTACCGACGCGAAGGCGGTAAACAGAAATCGTTTGTTACCGACATTGATCGATATTTTTATCCGCTGGACAGTATTCACCACTGGAACCGGCTTTATGGCAAGCGCGGTTTTGTCCAGTACCAGTGCGTCTTGCCCATCAACACCATCGATACCGCCTTTGAAGGCATCAAGCGCATACTTGAGCAACTGTCTGCCAGTCGCCGCGCATCCTTTCTGGCAGTACTGAAACGGCTGGGTCCGGAGAGCGGTGGCCTGCTGTCATTTCCGCAGTCGGGTTACACGCTGGCGCTGGATTTACCGGTACGCGGCAAGGATCTGTTTGCCATGCTCGATCGGCTGGATGACATCGTGGTTAAGGCCGGTGGTCGTGTGTACCTTGCCAAGGACGCGAGACTGGGGCGGGACAGCTTCGAGGCCATGTACCCGCGACTTTCCGAATGGCGTGAAGTAAAACAGCGCATTGATCCGAACAATCACTTTGATTCGAGCATGGCGCGACGATTAGGGTTGACCAACGAATGAGCGAAGCCAGAAAAATATTAATCCTCGGCGCCACTTCTGCGATGGCGCGTGGCACCGCTGCCGCCTTCGCTGCCCGTGGCGACTCACTCTACCTTGCCGGGCGGGATACCGACGAGCTGACACGACTAGCGACAGATCTGTCGGTGCGTTTTAGTGTTACAACACACCATGGTGTCGTCGATATTGCCAACACGGCGTCCCACTCGGCATTTGTGAAACAGGCGGCCACTGCGCTTGGCGGTCTCGATGGCGTGATACTGGCAGCAGGCTACATGGCAGACCAGGCGGATGCTGCCACGGACTTTGCCATCGTCGAGCGAATGGTTGCGGTGAATTATCTCGGTGCCATGAGCGTGCTGGATCAGTGCGCGGCATTGATGGCGGCTGAAGGCCAGGGATTCATCGTCGGTATTTCCTCCGTCGCCGGCGATCGTGGTCGACAGAGCAATTACTATTATGGTTCTGCCAAGGCCGGGCTCACCGCCTATCTCTCCGGTTTGCGTAATCGCTTGTCGAGCCAGGGTGTCCATGTCATGACGGTCAAGCCGGGTTTTGTTGATACCGCCATGACGTACGGGCTGAAAGGCATGTTCCTGGTGGCATCGCCGGAAGACATTGGTCGGGCGATCGTGCGCGCTGTCGAGAAGCGACGCAATACTGTCTACCTGCCGTGGTTCTGGCGCTACATTATGCTGATTATCCAGCACCTCCCTGAATTCCTGTTCAAGCGCCTGAAACTCTGACGCGATGGCCGACAATAAACCTGTTGTTGCCGCGTTTGATTTTGACGGCACACTGACCATGCGCGATACCCTGATCCCGTTTCTGAATTTCTACGCCGGCCCTTTGAAGTTTACGCGCGCGATGGCCAGATCATTGCCGGTACTGGCAGCCTACGGCTTGCGCTTGATGCGGAACGATGTTGCCAAGGAACGGCTGCTCGTTCATTTTCTGGCAGGCACAGAGTTGTCGGTGTTAAAACAGACCGGCCAACGGTTTGCCAGCGGCCGACTTACTACGCTGCTACGACCCACGGCTTTGGACAGACTGCGCTGGCATCAGGCACAGGGGCATCAGGTCGTGGTCATCAGCGCATCGCTGGATATTTATCTTGAACCCTGGGCCAGGACGATTGGTATCGATCACGTAATTTGTACTTCGCTGGAGTCCGATAGTGCAGGGCGAGTATCCGGTCACCTGGCCGGCAACAACTGTTTTGGTCCAGAGAAGTTGCGACGCCTGCAGGATTCGTTAGGCGATCGATCTGGCTATATACTGTACGCATACGGCGATAGCCGTGGCGATCACGAATTACTGGCGTCGGCAGACCATGCATTTTACCGTACCATGCCGGGACAGGATTAATTACGGACGAACATGTATATCATTCTTCACCTGTTGAAACTGATGCGGCCGCATCAATGGACCAAGAACCTGTTTGTCTTCACCGGGTTGATTTTCGGTCATGCCTGGGCCGATAGCAGCCTGGTACAGGCGGTGATCCTGTCGGCCGTCGCGTTCTCGCTACTGTCGAGCGGTGTCTATATCGTTAATGACATTGTCGACGCAGAAAGTGATCGGCAGCATCCGAAGAAGAAATTCCGCCCGATCGCGGCTGGCAATGTCGCCATCACGCTTGCAGCGTCGTGGGCACTTCTGCTGGTTGTAGTAGCGTTCGGACTTGCCTGGCTGGTGAGCACGGAAGTGATCATGCTGCTGTTGGCGTATCTGATACTGAATGCCGCTTATAGCGCGGGACTCAAGCAGGTCGCAGTGCTCGATGTCTTCCTGATTGCTACTGGTTTCATGCTGCGCATCCTGGTCGGTACCGAGGGTGTCGGCATAGCACCATCGCAGTGGCTGTTGCTGTGTGGCCTGATGATTACCCTGTTTCTGGGATTTACCAAGCGCCGTGCCGAACTGATGGTGGCGGAAGAGTCGGGCATGACCACGCGCAAGGTGCTGAGTCAGTATGATGCCGGTCTGCTCGATACCTTTATTGCCATCACGGCGACCGCGGCCGTGCTGGCCTACAGCCTCTACACAGTCAATCCGGAGACCATAGCGATTCACGGGACCGCCAATCTCATCTATACCGTGCCGTTCGTTGCTTATGGAATTTTCCGCTACATTTTGCGTTTGCATACCCATCGCCGCGGCGAAGACCCGGCGCGGGAACTGGTTACCGATCCTCATATCATTGTCACCGTATTGTCCTGGGTCATTGTTGTGCTTTGGCTGATTGGCTGAGGCAGGTGTCACCCGACAACGAACATTCCACCGGGCTTTCGCCTCGACAGATGCGTGCACTGGTCTGGTCGGTGGGCCTCGCTACCGTTGGCTACCTGGTCTTTTCGCTCTGGGGTGGATGGCGCGAGGTAATCGATGCTGCCAGCCGTGTAGGTGTTTCAGGCTTGCTGATTGCCCTGGCGTTATCGCTGGTCAATTATGGCCTGCGTTTTGTCCGCTGGCAGTATTACCTGACCACACTGGGACATGGCATCCCTTGGCTAGCCAGTCTGCGTATCTATGTTCTTGGCTTTGCACTCACCACCACCCCGGGCAAGGCCGGAGAAATGTTGCGCAGTGTCTTTCTGGCGCGCTTTCAAATTCCCTATACCAAAAGTATCGCCGCATTCTTTTCTGAACGCCTGGCCGACCTGTTGTCGGTGCTGGGCCTGACTCTTTTTGGTGTTGCTACCTATCCCGCAGGACGACCGGTGTTTTATTTTCTACTGGTGACTGCTGCGATTATATTGCTGGTGCTTCATAGTCAGCGCTGGCTGGATCTGGTCAGACGCCTGATCGAAAGGTTCCTGCGTGGAAGGCTAAAACAATTCGCCGGGAATCTGGTCGACATCGTGCTGCATTCACGTCGGCTTTATCGCTGGGCGCCGCTGGGCTGGAGTTTATTGCTGGGCCTAATCGCCTGGGCCGCCGAGGCCTATGCATTTCACTTGATGACCGTGTGGATGGGGCTGGAGATCGCATGGCCGGCAACGTTTTTTATTTATGCCTTTTCGATGATTGTTGGTGCAATCAGTTTTTTACCCGGCGGGCTAGGGGGTGCTGAGCTGACGATGGTCACCTTGTTAATGTTAAACCGGGTGCCGGCGCCGGAAGCAGTAGCGTTGACAGTGCTGATTCGTGTTACGACGTTATGGTTTGCAGTGTTGCTGGGTGTCGCTGCCCTGATCAGGCATCGTCATCCTTAGCCTCCGGTTTGGTTTCATCCGGCTGCTCTTCTTCCACGTTGCCGCCATGTTCGGCCAGCTCCCGTCCCAGCAGCGACTGAAGGCGCATGATGGTCTTGATGTCCATCGTTCCCGTGCCTTCTTTCTTCAGTTCGATGTTCAGCGCTGCGGCGACCTTGATGGCAATATCCCTGGCCTGTTTTGAGGTCGCGTCATCCGGCGTCGGCGGCGGGGCCACCACCTCGTTTAACACAGGGATATCGTCCCAGTTAATCTCGACCTGTTCGGCGGCGAGCGGTGTCGTCTTCGATGAGTCTGTTTTTCTCGACTTCGTTGGCGAGTTTTTTACCTTTGGATCTTCTGCTGGTGTTGCCGGCGTATTGGCATCCTCCATTTCCAATGCAAAATCGTCGGCAGAAGGCGTGACCTCGGTATTGTCTGAACCAGCGGATTCAGGCCGAGCGATTTCGTCATCGGTTTCGTCGGCATAGTCCGCCGGATTGGAAAGCTCACCGGCGTGAATGGTTTCATCCGTCAATGGCTCGTCAATCTCGATATCAATGACTTCTGCTGATTCGTTCACGCCGGATTCCAGGTCTGCATCATCAGCAGACAGGTCAATATCAATTTCGTCGATTTCATTCTCGTCATTTGCGTCGATGGATGCTGGCGGCTGGCTGCCAATCAGCGCCTTAAGGTTGTTCAGTGCATCTTCCTTGCTGAGGGGCTGGCCCTTTGGGTTGGTGGCATTCGCCTCAGGCGGCAATTCGATCTCCGCCAGTTCGTTGTGCATCATGTCCTGAAGCGAGTGCAGCACCTCGTTAAGGGTGTGACGGGTGTTCGGTTTGTGTTTCGCGTTCTGTTGGGCGCCTTTCTTCATAAGATCGTCTGTCGGCAAGATCCCCGGTCAGAGTGTGTGCGTTTCCAGCTCATAGCCACGGTCGCGGTAAAAGCGAAAGCGCTCCCGCGCCTGTTCTTTTTCGGCTTCCGAGCCACCAACAACCTCGGCCACACGCTCGAACCGGCTGAAAAACGACGGTACGTCAGAGGCGAGGCTAACCAGTACGTCAGCGAATTCACCGGGCGGCTCCTGGTGGCCGATTACGACCGGTGTTTCCGGTGCTTCCTGTCCTGAGTTTAACTCATGGGGCACGAAGCTGCCGGGGTTAAATGTCCACAACAGTTGATCCAGCTGGGCTGCCTCTGCCTCGCTGCCGGTATAGACATAAATCCGCCGACGCAGCCGGAACGCCTTGTCAATCAGGCGGCAGGCGAGGCGGATACGGTTGTCGTCGCCGTTATCACCGAGCAGGTAGAAGTCTACCTGCGTCATGCCGCCTCACTGGCGCGATCGATCAGGTACTGGGTGAGCAGGCCTACCGGTCGACCGGTCGCACCCTTGGCCTTGCCGCTCAGCCAGGCGGTACCGGCAATGTCGAGATGCGCCCACTTGAGGGACTTGGTATAGCGCGAAAGAAAACAGGCCGCAGTGATGGTTCCAGCCGGTCTGCCGCCAACATTAGCCATGTCAGCGAAATTGCTGTCCAGCTGCCGTTGATACTGCTCCCATAATGGCAGCTGCCAGACACGGTCGACGGCGTACTCACCGGCCGCTAGCAGGTCTTGCGCCAGCGCATCATCATTGCCCAGCAGGCCGCTGGCATGTTCACCGAGTGCAATCACGCAGGCCCCGGTTAGGGTGGCGATATCGATCACCGTCTTCGGCTTGAACCGCTCGCTGTAGGTAAGGGCATCACACAGAATCAGGCGGCCTTCGGCGTCGGTATTGAGAATTTCGATGGTCTGTCCGGACATGCTGGTAACAATGTCACCAGGCTTGTTGGCGTCGCCATCCGGCAGATTCTCTGAACTGGGGACGACACCGACGACGTTAATCGGCAGCTTGAGTTCGCCGAGGGCGCGCAGGGCACCGAGGACACTGGCGCCCCCGCACATGTCGTATTTCATCTCGTCCATGTTGGCCGCTGGCTTGATCGAAATGCCACCGGCATCAAAAGTCAGGCCCTTACCAACCAGTACGTAGGGGGCATCGTCCTTTTTACCACCGGCGTACTCAACGACAATCAGCTTGGCTGGCTGTCGACTACCACGACTTACCGATAGCAGGGCACCCATCCCCAGTTCTTCCATGTCCTTTTCTTCCAGCACAGTGGACTTCATGCCGAATTCTTTGGCGAGCTTTACCGCTTCCTCTGCCAGGTAGGTCGGTGTACAGACATTGCCCGGCAGATTGCCAAGGTCCTTGGCCAGCCGGGTACCGGCGGCGATGGCTTTGCCCTGGGCGACGGCTTGCCCGGCGGCATCTTTGTCATCGCTGTCCGTGATTGGGTAGATAACATCTGCCAGCAAGCGCCGGGTCTTCGAGGGTTCGCTCTTCATCACATCAAACTGGTAGTGACCGGCTTCCAGCGCCTCGGTCAGGTGGCGTAACTTCCAGTTATTGTCTCGCCCGTTAACCTCGAGTTCGCTCAGGGCGAAGACTGCGCTGGTCGCTGCAGTCTTGTTGATATGGACGGCGACCCGGGCTGCCATTGCGCGAAACGCCTCGGTATCGAATTTGTCTTGCTGGCCGCAGCCAACGAGCATGACGCGTTTGCTGCTGACACCGCTGACATGATGCTGCAGCATGATCTGACCCTTTTTGCCTTCGAGGTCGCCGCTCTCCAGCAGGCGCGACACGGCGCCGTCGCTGGCGCTATCGATAGCCTGTGCGGTCGGTGAAAGGGAGGGCCCTTCGAAAACGGCTGCCACCAGGCAGTCGCTGGTAATTTCAATCGGTTTCTTGTGTTCTATCGAATAATTCATACAGTTCTCTGGTTCCGTTACAGCGCGATTCCGGCAAAAATGCCGCCCTCGTCGTTTGAATGCTGTGTATTATAAAGGCATGACGCCGACTTCACGAATATCCCATAGCTTGGCAGGCACGTCTCTACCATGATTATTAATCGCGCTTTTTTTCGCGAAGCAGTGTTTATCACGATAGCCGTGGTCATAGTGCTACTGGCGTTATTTATCCTGCAGGGTGCGGGCGGCGTATTTACCCGCACCGGCGAAGGCGCGCACGACAATTTCTCGCTAATGTCGCTGGTTTTTCTCTATCCCCTGGTCAATTTTGGCCTGCTGCTGATGCTGGCAATGTTTATCGGGTTACTTGTGACGCTAAGCCGCTGGTATCGCGACAGCGAGATCGTGGTGCTTCAGGCGTGTGGAATCGGCACGCTCTCGCTGTTGCGTCCGGTCATGTGGTTTGCGCTGGTGTTTTTTGTGGTGCTGGTAGTCGAAACCCTCTTCGTCCGGCCGCTGGTGTTGACAACCATTGGTGAGATCGAGGCAGCCACCCAGCGCTCGTCCAGTACATCCTGGATTAGCGGCGGCACCTTTACTGACATCAAGGACCAAAACAGCATTTTTTATGCGGAACGGGTCAAGAGCAATGGCGAGATGGTCAATGTCTTTATGAACCGGCCAGCAACTACCACCGAAGCGGAACGCGTTGTTGTCGCCAAAAAGGCAAAACGCTTTACCGATGTTTCGTCAGGCGAGGAATTTCTGCAGTTGTCGGAGGGTACGTCCTATCGTGGCGATGCCGGCAGGGAGAATTACGAGCTCATGGATTTTGATCAATACCGGTTACGCATCCAGCTGGCGCCAGTACGCGCTCGCCATCGCGATGTTCAGGCCTTGTCTTCCAAAGAACTGATGAGCGATAACAAACTGGCGCGTCGGGTCGAGTGGTACCTGCGCCTGTCGAAGCCGGCAGTGGTGTTTGTGCTAGCCGCGTTGGCGCTCGCATTGTCCTACACGGAACCGCGTCGAGGCCGTTACTACAATCTCTTTATTGCGATCTTCCTGTTTTTCGTTTACATGCAGGTTCTGTTGATAGGCGAGACTCTGTTGCGTCGGGGCGAAATACCGGCACCACTGGGCGTGTGGTGGGTGCATGTGTTGTTTGCCATGCTGGCCGCTTACTTTCTCTGGCGTCGCGCCCTGGGCAAGCCGCTGGTTGCCCTGCCGACCTTGAGGGTGTTGCGCCATGATTAGCCTGCTGGACCGCTATATTGGCCGCACCGTGCTGGGCAGCACCGCGATGGTGTTGCTGGTGCTGCTGGGCCTGCTGACCATCGTTCAAATATTCGATGGTATCAATCAGATCGGAAAAGGCAGCTATACGCTGGGCACCATGCTCACGCTGGTGGCGCTACAACTGCCGTCGCGCATCTACGAAATATTTCCGATTGCAACGCTCGTTGGCGGTACTGCCGGCTTATCCCTTCTGGCGCTCAACTACGAGTTGATTGCGATTCGCGCCGGGGGGGTGTCGCTGACGCGCATCGTTGCATCGGTGATGAAGGTGAGCGCCGTGTTCATCGTGATAGCGGTCCTGCTGGGCGAACTGGTAGTGCCGATTACCGGTGATCTTGCCGAGCGCACACGTGCCGAGGCGCTTGACAGCGGGCTTGCGCGCAAGCAGGCCGGTATCTGGTTTCGGGACGGCAGCGAGTTTGTCAGTGTTGGCGAAGTCCTGCCGGATCTGACACTGCGGAACATCCGGATTTACCGTTTTGATGCCAGTGGCAGGCTGCGTCTGCAGCGCCATGCGGCGCAGGCGCGATACCACGAAAAGAAATGGCTGCTAACGGATATTCGTACCAGTCATCTCGACGATAGACAAATTCGCAGCGATCAGGAGCGAGATGTGGTCTGGCAAACCGGTCTCACGCCACGCCTGGTCGGTGTTTTCACGGCGCATCCGCAGCTGATGCCGTCGTGGAGCTTGTATCGCTACATTCGCCACCTGCATGCCAATCAGCAGGATACGACACGGTACCAAATGGCGTTCTGGAACAAGGTTTTTCTGCCGATATCGACCGTGGTGATGTTGCTGGTGGCAATACCGTTTGTATTCGGGCAACTTCGAACCGGTGGGCTGGGCATACGTATCTTTATTGGCATCATGCTTGGCATGTTCTACGGTTTTCTGCAGGGTGGGCTTGGCGTATACGGCATCGTTGGTCACCTCGGCCTACTGTATGGCTTGCCGCCCGTTATCAGTGCCGTAATCCCGGTGGCATTGTTCCTGGTACTGGCGATTGTACTGATGCGCCGCATCGTCTGACTCAGGGTTTTTCTTTTTTCGGCAACAGAACGACCTGGCTGCTGGACAGACGGTCGTGCCAGGTGCGTCCCTTTGGGTCGACAATGGCCCACAGGTAGCCCAGACCAAATAACAGGAACGAAAACCACGCCCACATGAAGCGCAGGCCGGCGCCTCGCCAGCTAATTGTCTGCCCGTCGTTGGTCAAGATCTTCAAACGCCACGCGCGCATGCCGATCGTCTGGCCACCGTGCACCCAGAACCAGCCGAAGAAAAGAAATATCACACCAAAGAGATACAACTGAAATGCTATTCGCAGTAGGGCGTTAGGCATGGCGCCACCGATAAGCAGTACCGGCGGTAACGCGGCCAGCATTAGTATGGCGATTAGCACCAGACTGTCATAAACAATGGCCATTAATCTGCGCAGGAGATTGGCAGCGGGGAAACCAGGTGCAGGAGTGTTTATTTCCACAGGGAGAATTTTTCCTTATCCAACAAAAACTTAACCAAAACGTTGAAATCCGAGCGTTTTCTTAACTTATTGATTATTAATTGAATAATTGATTTGCGTAAAAAATGTTCAATCTAAAACAACCTCTTTGCTTTGGTTAACTTACGTTGCACGGCGGGTGCTTTCCCACATATTTATCCACAGAATCTGTGTGTAACTTTCGTGTCACATTCTGGTGCGATCGGCTGCCATTGGCGGGTGCACTGATTCGTTGCTGGCATTTCCATAAAGATTTTGCCGTTAATGTAACAGTGGCTGCCAGCGCAGCGGCTTTCCGTTATGATACGCCGTCAGCACCAGTCGGTGCCAAATAAAACTAAAGATGCTTTCAGACAGTATTTCACTCAACCTGGTCGAACTCGGCCACTTTGCAGCAAATCTCGCAATGGTAATGGCCCTGATCCAGGGTCTGGCACCGATTCTGGCACGCTGGCTCGATGAGCCACGCCTGGCTTCACTGTCAGTTAGTGCCTCGGTACTGGTGTTTGTGCTAACTACCATTGGTGGCGCCACCCTGATCCACGCCTTTGTCACCAGCAACTTCTCGGTCGAGTACGTTGCCCAGCATTCAAACACGCTGTTGCCGATTTTCTACAAGGTCACCGCGTTGTGGGGTGCCCACGAAGGTTCGCTATACTTGTGGGTCTGGATCCTGACGCTATACACCGCCATTGTTACGTTGCGTGGCCGCACGCGCTACCCCGAACACCTGCCGATTATCCTGGCAGTTCAGGGTTGGCTGGTCGTCGGTTTCTTCGGTTTGATTCTGTTTCTGTCGAGTCCGTTTGAAAGATTGCTGCCGGTCTTCCCCCAGGAAGGACGAGACCTGAATCCTATCCTGCAAGATCCCGGCATGGTGATCCATCCGCCGATGCTCTACCTGGGCTATGTCGGTTTCTCGGTGCCATTTGCCTTTGCCATTACCGCGTTGCTGACCCGCTGGAAGAGTGAACTCTGGATTGGCCTGACCCGTCGCTGGGCGTTGATCGCCTGGGGCTTCCTGACCGTTGGCATCATACTGGGTGGCTGGTGGGCCTATTACGAGCTGGGCTGGGGCGGTTACTGGGCCTGGGACCCGGTGGAAAATGCCTCGTTCATGCCGTGGCTACTGGGCACCGCCCTGATTCATTCGATCACCGTGCAGGAACGGCGGCACATGCTGCATGCGTGGAACATTTTCCTGGTGATCTCTGCCTTTGCCCTGTCGCTGCTTGGCACCTTCCTGGTGCGTTCGGGCGTGCTGTCGTCGGTGCACGCCTTTAGCGTCGATCCCGGCCGTGGTCTCTACATTCTGTCATTTATGGTCATCGTGCTTTCAGTGTCATTTGGCATATTCATGAAACAGGGCCGTTACCAACAGGCGCGCGAATCAATCAATTCCATGCTCTCGCGGGAATCGCTGTTTATCTGGAACAACGTATTGTTCACGGTCGCGTGCGCCACGGTGATGCTGGGCACACTGTATCCACTGGCGCTTGATGCCCTGACCGGATCCAAGATTACGGTCGCGGCGCCTTATTTCAATGCTGTGGTCGTTCCCCTGTTTCTGCTGGTGCTAATGCTGATGGGTATCGCTACGCAGGTGCCATGGCGTAAGGCACGTATGGAAAAATTGCGCGCAAGACTTCTATGGCCTTCCGTCATCGGATTATTGGCAGGCGCGGCAATGACAATTGCCTATTGGCCAGTACACTGGACAGGGCCTGTGGGCGTTGGCCTGGTCGCGTTCGTGGCTACCACTATCTTTACCGACTTTGGTCGCGCGCTTAAACAGCGTCGGGCACAACTATCGGAACCGATGGCGCGTGCCGCATTGAAGACAATACTGGGGAACCGCCGTCACTATGGCGGCATGATCGTGCATCTGGGTATCCTGGTGATGGCAATTGGCTTTGTTGGTTCCGGGTTATTCCGTTCCGAAATGACGGTGGCAATGAAAACCGGTGACGTGGTGGAAATCGGTGGAGAACGAATTCGCTTTGACGGGGTCGATGCCTTCCCGCGTGCCAATTACCAGACTGTCGAAGCCAAATTTACCTTGTTAAACAGTGGTCGGATCGTACAGCCGGAACGCCGTAAGTACCCGGTGCAGGCGGCACCGACGACCGAGGCGGGAATAGATTCCACCATCCTGCGTGATGTCTATGTGGTGCTGGCCGAGGCTGCCGGCGATCACTGGGCAGTGCATGTCTACGTAAATCCGCTGGTCAGTTTTATCTGGAATGGCGGCATCATCATATTAATCGGTCTGTTTTTGACCCTGTCCACCCGACGCAAGGCACTGAGCCAGAAGATGCCAGCGACTGAACCGGTAGAGGCCTAGCAATTGCGGAAGCATTTTCTGTTTCTTTTGTGCCTCACGTTTGCGCTCCCGGTATTTGCAGCGGAAGTGAAGGAAGATCCGCTGGAGCGTCAAACCCTGGCGATTGCCAAGGATCTGCGTTGTGCCGTGTGCCAGAGCCAACCCGTTTCCGAATCCAATTCCGATCTAGCACGCGATATGCGCGCAATCATTCGTGAACAGCTGGAGGCCGGCAAGAGTCGTGAAGAAATCGTTGAGTATTTTGTCGCGCGCTACGGCAACTATGTGTTGATGAAACCACCGTATGACCAGACCGGAACGCTATTGTGGCTGGCGCCTGCGTTATTGCTAATCGCGATGGCCATCGGCGGCTGGCTGTTTTTGCGTAATCGCAAAGATGTAGAATTACCACCCGTCGCGACCCTGTCAAAAGAGGATCGCGCACGCGTCAAGGCAGCGGAAGAGGCGGCCAGGAAAGAAGACGAGGCAGAGAAATGAACTGGTTGTATCCTGTAGCAGTAGTGATGTTGCTAGCCAGCGTCTGGTACCTGGTGCGGCCGCTGGGTCGCGCAACCGGTGGCCAGCATGCCTCGGAACAATGGCACCAGTTGCAGCTGGTTCGTGATCGGGTACTTGGCCAGATTCGGGAACTGGAACAGCAGGGAGCTGATGGCGTTATCGACGAATCTGTAGTGTCGGATGAGCGTACGCGCCTGGAGGCCGAGCTGGCGCCGGTATTGCGTGAGCTGGAGGATCTCTCTGTCTCGGGCGAGTCGACCGATCGTGCCCGGATGCCAATAAGTCTTCAGCGCCAGCGTATGTGGCTGCTGGTGATGGTCGTTTTCGTCGTTCCCCTGACTATCGCGCTTTATATCAGTAATGGCTGGGGTACCCTGCAGGGCCTCTACGGTCACGGGCAGGGGGAAATGAGGGCTACAACGCAGGCCCAGGGCGGCCAAGGTATGCCCCCAATGGTGATGCAGATGGTGGAGCGCCTTGAGGGGCGACTCAAGGAGTCACCACAGGATCCCGAGGGCTGGGCAAGGTTGGGGCGCGCTTATGCTGTGCTTGGCCGTATCGAAGAAGCGAGGACTGCCTACGGTCGCGCCTATCAACAGGCGCCGAATGATGCCAATATCGTCGGCGCCTATGCCGGATTCCTGTACCAATTGAATCCGAGTGACGTCAACGGCGATGTCAGGCCGGTCTATGAGAAACTGCGTTCGCTGGAACCGAATCATCCCGGTGTACTATGGTTCTTTGGCGTAGTCGACTATGAGGCAGGTGAGTACGAGAAGGCGATCAAGGGATGGCAACATCTGTTGCAGTACCTGCCGGAAGGTAGCCCGGCCAGGACCAGCGTGCAGAAGGCGATTGCCCAGGCGCGGGAAGAAATCAACGCCAGAAAATAGGCTGGTTGATCCCCAACGACCCGGTTCGGTAACTATTTAGCGATACTGCTGTACCACCGGCATAATCTTGTTTTGCAAGGCCGCTTCGTCGATCGGGCCGATATGCTTGTAGCGAATAATTCCCTGTTTATCGATAACAAATGTCTCGGGCACACCGTAGACACCCAGATCAATGCCGACTCGTCCGTTGGTGTCTGACAGGCTCATCTCATAGGGGTCCCCCATACTTGCCAGAAGTCCGAGGGCGTCGTCGTTATTGTCCTTGTAGTTAAGTCCTATTACAGGTACCAGCTTGCTGCGGTCCATTTCCATCAGCAGCGGGTGCTCCTGCCGGCAAGCGACACACCAGGAGGCCCAGACGTTCAGCAGATAAACACGGCCATAAAGATCCTTTGGTGAAATCTTTTTGGTCGGCTGGTGCACACGCGTCAACGAGAATTCCGGTAGTGGCTTGTCAATAAGCGGTGACGGAATATGCTTGGGATCCAGTGACAGCCCCTTCCAGAGCAGGGCACCGATCAAGACAAAAACAATCAGCGGGATAGCAAATTTTTTCACTGCGACTTAGCCTTCAATTCCTTGGCTTTCTTCATTGCCTCGGCAACTTCGGGCGGAATGTACTTTTCATCATGCTTGGCGAGTACCTGTTCTGCCTTGAAGGTACCATCGGCCTGCAGTCTTCCCTTGGTCACGACGCTTTTCTCCTCGGCAAACAGGTCCGGCAGGATGCCGCTATAGAATACTTTTACGTCGGCTACGTTATCGGTAACGATGAACTCCATGTCGAGGCCCTTCAGGCGCTTGATGCTATCTTTTTTCACTACGCCGCCGATACGAATGGTGCGATCGCGCGGCGCCTCGTTGGCGACGACGCGCGTCGGGCTGAAGAAATAGGAGGTGTTGCTGCGCAGGGCATTCATCACCAGCACGCTGGCGACGATCAGGCCGGCGATAGCGACTGCGATCAGGGTAAATCGTTTGTGTCTTGGTTTCACTTTTATACCTCGGCGTTTAATTGCGCCATGCGTTGCAGTCGTCGCAGGATTTGTTTGCGCTGATGTTTTACATAAACGACTTCAGCAGTAATTAACAGGGCGGTCATGCCAAACGACATCCAGACGTAAAAGCCATAACCACCCATGGAGATAAATTCAGACAAGCTCATTTCTTTCTCCCTACCAGTTCCGTAACCCACGCCGCGTTACGCTCCCGCTCCAGGATCACATTTCGCACACGCATGAAGGCGATAGCAAACGCATACATCCAGAACGAGAAGACCATAATCAACCAGGCGATCCGGATATTGGGTTCGACAGCCGACATTGAGGACTGCTGATGTAATGCCGTGCATTCGTTCGGATCCGGGCAGTTCACCGACCAGTAGATAATCGGAATACAGATGGCGCCGACCAGGGCCAGTAGTGCCGATGCACGGTCAGCCCTGCGCGTATCGTCAATGGCAGATTGTAATGCCATGTACCCGACGTACAGGAATAACAGGATCAACTCCGAGGTCATTCTCGGATCCCAGTCCCACCAGGTGCCCCAGCTGGTCTGACCCCAGAAGGCGCCGGTCCACAGTGTCAGGAAGGTGAAGATGGCGCCGCTGGGCGCGATCGATGCTGCCATCATGAATGACAGGCGTGTATTAAAGATCAGCCCAACGACTGCCCAGCCGACCATCATCAGGTAGAGCCACATCGACATCCAGGCGGCAGGAACGTGCACAAAAAGGATGCGGTAGTACTGCTTTTGTTCACTCAGAATATGCGGTGTCTCGAAAAATCCCCAGTAAAGGCCGACGACTGCCAGTATCCCCGCGATCCAGTTGAACCAGGGGGTCATTTTTCCGGCCAGGGGGTAGAACGTCTGGGGAGAGGAATACTTAAACCAGTTTATGCTCACGTAACGACAAACCTTGTAGTAAAACTATTCGCTGGAGATTCGCAGTGCCGCTGCCGTAGCCCACGGTGCCAGCACCAGCGCGAAAATCATAAATCCTGTTAACAACATCAGGTATGGCTGTGTATCCGCAATGCTCGTTACGCTTGCGCTAACCGCGCCTGCACCATAAATCAGTACCGGGATATATAGCGGTAACACCAGTAGCGAAAGCAGCACACCGCCTCCGCGCAGGCCGAGCGTTAGCGCTGCGCCGATGGCGCCGACCAGGCTTAGCGTTGGTGTGCCGATCAACAGGGCCAGCATCATGATGCCTAGCGAGCCCGCGGAAAGGTCATATTGTAGCCCGACCAGAGGGGCGATCAAAACCAGCGGTAAACCGGTCAGCAGCCAGTGGGCGACGACCTTGGCGAGCACCAGTACGGACAGCGGTTGTGGTGCCAACAGCATTTGCTCAAGGGTGCCATCCTGAAAATCGCCAGCAAACAGGCGTTCCAGTGCCAGCATCGAGGCCAGCAGGGCGGCCACCCAGGCAATACCCGGTGCTATTTGACGCAAAATTGCCTTTTCAGTTCCCACACCCAGCGGGAAAAGGCTGACAACAATAATAAAGAAGAACAGCGTGGTGAGCAGATCCGTCCGGCGACGCATCGCCAGGGTCAGGTCGCGCATGACAATGACCCGGAAAGTCCTGAGCATGGTCGATTTGCCCGACACTAGTTGCCCAGCTCCAGCTGTTTTGCGTGACCGGCGGTCAGGGCAACTTCCTGGTGTGTGGTGATGATGATCATGCCATCCGCGGCGATGTGCTCGCGAATGATTTCCTGCAGCAGATCGATGGCGGAGGTATCCAGGGCAGTGAACGGTTCGTCGAGAATCCAGAGTGGAGATTTTGTCAGCAGTAGCCGGGCCAGTGCCACCCGGCGCTTTTGTCCCTGCGACAGGACGCGGGTCGGCAGGTCGTCATAACCGCGAAGACCGATTCTTTCGAGCGCGATCCGAATCTGTTTTTCATCCGTCTCGTCACCATCGAGCACAGCAGCAATCGTCAAATTCTCCTCTGCAGTCAGGTCATCCTTGATGCCATTGTGATGGCCCAGGTAGACCACTTCACGAAAGTAATCTTCGCCCAGGTTGCGAATGCTGGTGTCGTTCCAGTGAATTTCACCGGAGTCCTGCAGGAACAGGCCGCAGATCGAGCGCAGCAGGGTTGTCTTGCCGCTGCCATTTTTTCCCTTGAGGTGAAGCAAATCGCCCGGCGCTACACTGAATGACAGGTCGCGAAAGAGGGTGCGGTCACCTCGCGAGCAGGTAATGTTTGAGACGCTTAACAAAGGATTTATGTATCGTAGTTTTGTGGCTGGTCTATAGTAGCTGGCCTGAGCGCCAATATATATGGTGTCGTAGCAGCATAGCTACTCGCATCAGAAAGAGGAAGTTGGTGCCCCGGAGACGATTTGAACGTCCGACCTACCGCTTAGGAGGCGGTTGCTCTATCCACTGAGCTACCGGGGCAGCAGGTAAATTCTAACCGAAAATATAGAAAATATTCTGGCAGGCCTGGCAGAAGGAATGGTGGAGCGGAGGAGGATCGAACTCCCGACCTTCGCATTGCGAACGCGACGCTCTCCCAGCTGAGCTACCGCCCCAATTGATTGCCTTGCACTGATTGCATAGTCCGCGCCGCAATTTTACGGCCGCCACGCACGCGGAGTGTACAAATAAACCGTCGGCGCTGCACCACTCATGTCTCTACCGCAATTGGCCAGTTCCACCTCAATCTGTCCACACGCTAAATTGCCCCGCATTTTTCACGGTCAGGCATTAGTAATCAGCCATTTAGCGCAATATTGCTTAAAAATGGCAATAATTTGACACGAGTTAATTATGCGCTATTGTCCTTAAAAGTAGAACAAAATTGCGTGCTAATAATGCTTGATGGCCTAATTACCTCGAAAACCCGGGTGCGCATTCTGATGCGTTTGTTCCTGAATTCCAGGGAAAAAGTCTACCTGCGCGAGCTGGCAAACGAATACGGGCTGTCCTCAGGGCAACTGAGCAGCGAACTTCATCACATGCGAGACGCTGGTTTTCTTTCCCAGGACCGCAGCGGTAGCAAGGTCGAATACCGCGCAAATACGAAACATCCCCTGTTTCCCGAGCTACAGTCCATGGCCCGAAAGGCGCTAGGAATGGACAAGATACTGGATAGTATTGTCGAGCGTCTTGGCAATCTCGAGATGGCACTGCTACTGGACGATTATGCGCAGGGCAAAGACACCGGGATTGTTGACCTTGCGCTGGTGGGGGATATCAACAAGCAGAATCTCAACGACCTGGTTGAGAAAACTGAAAGATACATTGATAGAAAGATCAGAACCCTGATTCTGACCTGGCCGGAATACCTGGCCCTGAAGACTTCGCTCGATTCACGCCCGCAGCTGGTGCTCTGGGAGCGCAAGCCCGAAACCGAAACTTCGGCAAAATCCTGATGATGTTGTGTCGACTTGAGTTGAGTGTGTGACGAAATATGCAACCAAACAATAAATACTCATTGGTTATTGAGGCCGGGAAGTCAGAACGTCATTACTGGCGAGACGTGTGGCAATACCGGGAGTTGTTTTATTTCCTGGCCTGGCGCGACATCCTGGTTCGTTATAAACAAACTATTATCGGTTTTCTGTGGGCGATCCTGCGCCCTCTGCTGACCATGCTGGTGCTCGTTATCGTGTTCGGCAAGTTGGCGAAACTTCCTTCCAATGGTGTTCCTTATCCGATACTGGTTTTCGCTGCGCTTTTGCCATGGCAATTCTTTTCGAGCGCCTTTTCTGAGGCTGGCAATAGCCTGATTAGCAACTCGAATATGTTGTCGAAAGTCTACTTTCCGCGTCTTGTGATTCCAACAAGCGCAGTCATAGTCAGTTTTGTCGATTTCCTGATCTCTGGCCTGATTCTGGTTGGCTTGATGATCTGGTACGGATTTTTTCCGGATTGGAGAATACTCGCGTTACCGCTCTTTGTGTTGATCGCTTTTACCGCCGCAATGGGTGCCGGCTTGTGGATTGCGGCTCTCAACGTGAAATATCGCGACTTTCGTTACATCATCCCGTTTGTCGTTCAGTTTGGACTTTATGTGTCGCCCGTTGGGTTCAGCAGTGCAATAGTGCCAGAGCAGTGGCGTCTCTGGTATTCACTGAATCCCATGGTAGGAGTGATTGACGGTTTTCGT
>JAJDNE010000098.1 GCA_022340825.1 Acidiferrobacterales bacterium
GGGTACAATCGCCGATTTCGGGTGCCGAAGGCATTCGGTTCAGACTGCAGGCAAATGTTGTACTACCAAAGAAACGCTAATACCGAGTGTGTGCGCGTTAAGATTCAGGCCAGAATATCGTGTTGGCGGATGGGTGTTCAAAGTACATATTGTGTTCAGTGCCCCGTTTTTAAGGGTAGCAACAACCGACTGAAAGGAACCTCGACGTTAAGACGAGGATAACCGGTCTGGTGGGCCCACCAGCACTCGAACCTGGGATCAAAGGATTAGATTTATGCGCCCCCTGCTCGAACCAACTGAGCTATATGCCCAATAAGGCCGCATATTCCAAACTGATTATATGCCCTAGTGAATAAAAAGGGCTGCTTTCGCGGCCCTTTTTATTCCATGCATAGCGCTAGCTGTTGTTACTGCAGCGTGGTGTGAAAGCGCCGGAAAGCGAAGATGACGGCGAAAATTGCCATGACTACCAGGTACAGCGAGTGCGTTAGTACAAAACTTGTATCACCGCCCTTGAGCATGATGTTACGTAACAACGCGAGGTAGTGCATCAGGGGATCAATGTAGGATGCCCATTTCATGATCTCCGGCATGTTCTCGATGGGGAACATCAGCCCCGACAGGAGGATGGCCGGAAACAGGAACAGGAAGCCCGCCATGGTGGATTGCTGCTGATTGTTTGCCACCGTCGAGATAGCCGTGCCCACCGCCACTGTCGTAGCGGCAAACGCAACGGAGGCAACAAAGATCTCGAGAATTGAACCGCGCAAGGGTACACCAAAGCCGAATACCGCGACCCCCAGGATCAGTGGCACTTGCACCATCGCGAGCACGAAGTACGGGATGGTCTTGCCAAGAATAACCACCGATGCCGACACTGGTGCTGACACCAGCATTTCAAAGGTTCCCAGTTCCTTCTCGCGAGTGATGGACATACTGGTCAGAATTATCGTGGTGATAGATAGCAACATTGCCATCACACCCGGCACCATGAAGAACGAGGTTTCCAGCGACGGATTGTAGAGCACGCGGGTATTGAACTGGATGGGAAACGGTGGCCGCTTCACGTGCAGGTCGTCCTCGATCACCCGCATCGTGATGGCGCGAATGTATTGTTCCACTGCTTGCGCCTCCAGCACGTTGGTAGCATTGATCAGTAGCTGGAGCTGGGCATCACCGCGACCCATTTCACGGGTCAGCCCACCGGGCGGGGGTATCAACACGGCGTCGGCCCTGCCCGAACGTAATTGCGCATAGGGACGGTCACCGGTTTTTACGGGCACTTCGATAAACCAATCGTTAACGACGCTGCGCTCGACGATATGCCGCAACACGGTATCGTTCGTATCAATACGCGCCCACAGGTCGACATTCTTGATATCGGTCGAAATGGCCAGGCCGAAGATTGTTAACTGAATCATCGGCGCGACGAACAGCAGCATACGCATGCGCGGGTCGCGCAGGGCCTGGCGGAATTCCTTTGCCAGAAAAGCGCGCAGGGTTTGCATCATGGCTCGAGGTCCCGTTTGAATCGACTCGTGGCCAACATGACGATGAGCAGGCACAGCACACCCAGGGCGAGAAAGGCCATGCCCATTTCCGCCAGTGTCGAACCCTTGAGATAGGACTGGCGCGCGACGACCATGAACCAGCGTGCCGGCAGGATCATGGTGAAGTAATGAAAAAACGTGGGCATGCTTTCGATTGGAAAGATAAAGCCGGAAAGCAGCGTTGAAGGAATCATTCCCGAGATCATGGCAATCTGCATGGCAATCTGCTGGCGACGGGTAATTACCGAAATCAGCAGGCCCTGTGCAAGGTATGTCGCAAGGAACAGCATCGTCCCCAACCAGAAGACGGTGTGACTGCCGGCAAATGGCAAGCCGAAGACTGTTCGAGCGATGATGTCGACGAAGGCCACCGCGATCAGGCCCAGCACGCCGTAGGGGGCGAGTTTACCGACAATGATCTCCAGCGGTTCCGCTGGCGTGGACAGCAGCAGTTCCATTGAACCGTTCTCCCACTCGCGCGCAACCGTCAATGCGGTGAGCAGCACGGCCAGGATGGCAAGCACCGTCACGGCAAGCCCGGGAATGACGAACCAGCGACTATTCAGTTCGGGGTTGAACAGGAAACGTGTACGAATCTCGATCGGATTTGGCGGATCGAAGTTGGCCAGGCGGCGCGAGGCGATGGCCTCGATCGAGGCGACGTAACCGAGAATCGGGCCCACGGTCGAATTGTCGGAGCCATCAAGCAACACCTGCGCACGCGCCGGACCGCCCGCAAGCAAGTCGCGCTGAAATCCCGCCGGGATAATCAGCGCGGCACGGGCGTGATCACTGGTTATCGCCTCTTGTGCCGCTGCCGGTGAAGTGGCGGTACCGATGATGAAGTATCCGGAGCTGGCAAAGGTATCAATCACGCGCCGTGAAGCCTGGGTCTTGTCGGCATCGTGCACCGACAGGGGAATGTTCTTGACGTTGAATTCGATGGCGTAACCGAAGGCGAACACCATGAACACCGGCAACGCGATGGAGAGCAGGAGCGTGAACCGGTCACGTAGTACGTGATACATCTCCTTCTGCGCGATGGCGCCAGCGCGGCTCCAGCGGAAACTCATCTTTCCTCTCCCTCTACTGAGCGAATAAAGACATCTTCCAGCGTCGGGGTGATCGTGCGAATACGGTAGGAGGCGGCCAATTCCTTGCGCAGCTTCTCCGCCCCAGGGGTCTCGCTCAGTGCCACGTGGTAACGCATGCCATATGGCTCGAAGAACACGACATCGGGATGCCGTCGCACTTTTTCCACGTCGGCGTAACGAAACTGCTTTATCGGTTCCAGTTCCAGTAGCTCGTCGGGGAACACGTGGCGCTTGAGCGCCGCCGGTGTGTCAAGGGCAATGATCTGGCCTGCACGCATCAAGGCGATACGGTCACACTGTTCCGCCTCGTCCATGTAGTGTG
The DNA here is from genome assembly GCA_022340825.1 of Acidiferrobacterales bacterium. Classification (GTDB taxonomy): domain Bacteria; phylum Pseudomonadota; class Gammaproteobacteria; order Acidiferrobacterales; family JAJDNE01; genus JAJDNE01. The sequence continues at coordinate 2,967 of JAJDNE010000098.1, forward strand.
TGGTGACGAACAGGGTTTTACCGCGGTCCGCCAGTTGACGAATCAACGCCCAGAAACGTACCCGCGCCGCTGGCGTCACGCCTGCGGTCGGCTCGTCAAGAAAGACAATATCGGGGTCGTGTAGTATTGCAGCGGCAAGCGATACCTGTTGCTTGATGCCACCCGGCAGGTCGCGCACCAGTGAAGTGAGTGGCCGGTCAAACTCAATGAACTCGAGGATAGAATCACGTCGCGTCGCGTATTCTTGAGGATTGATTTTTCGCAGACCGGCGATGAACGACAGGTTTTCTTCCACGGTGAGATCGTTGTAGAGCGTGAACTTCTGCGACATATAGCCCACGCGTGCCTTGATCGCCATTTCGCCAGCATCGAGATTGACGCCGGCGACCGAACCTTCGCCGGCGCTGGGGCGTAGCAATCCGCACAGCACGCGTATGGTAGTAGTCTTGCCGGCGCCGTTGGCACCGAGAAAACCAAATACCTCGCCCGCATTCACAGAAAAGCTGATGTCATTGACGGCATAGAAATCACCGAAGCGGACGGACAGGTGATGAATATCGACGGCGAGACCGCTCATGACGCGCTCCCGTTATGCATAAAGAATTCATCGAAACTGTGCACGTGGGCATTTTCCAGTACGGTACGCGGTTCGCCTTCGGCGACGGTCTTGCCATCGTCGATGAGGTGCACGAAGGCACAGCGTTCCGCTTCATCCATATAGGCGGTGGAAACAATGATGAGTATGCGGCGATCCGCCAGGCGATAGAGCAGGTCCCAGAATTCGCGTCGGCTAATAGGATCGACGCCATTGGTAGGCTCGTCCAGCAGCATGACTTGCGGGTCACGCAACAGTGCGCACATGAGCCCCAGCTTTTTATACATACCGCCAGAGAGTTTGCCGGCCGCGCGATTCACAAACGGCGCCAGGCGCGTAATCTCCAGCAATTCGTCACGGCGGGTGGCGTATTCCGTCTTCGGAATGCTGTACAGCTTGCGAAAAAACTCCAGGTGCTCCTCGATGGAAAGGTCGGGATACAGGCTTTGTTGCTGCGGCATATAGGCCACACTGTTACGGATCTCGTCCGGCCCGAAGCGGTGACCATCGCGGGTAAATTCGATCGTGCCTTCATCGGGTCGCAACAGACCGAGCATGCTACGCATCAGGGTTGTCTTGCCGGCACCATCGGGCCCGATCACACCATGCATGCGACCGGCCTCGAAGTTCAGCGAGAGACCATCGAGCGCCTGGTTACGCCCAAGCTTTTTCCGGACGTTGTCGACCCGAATCGCAACCGGTTGGGTCACTGGCTACTGCTCCGGCAGTTGTACTTCGATGGTCATGCCGGGCTTGAGAATTTCGTCGGCATTGGTCTCTTTAAAGCTGATCTTTACGCCAAATACGAGTCGTTCACGTTCGGTACGCGTTTGCACATTTTTGGGTGTGAACTCTGCCTCATCGTTGATCTTCACGATTATGCCCTCGAACTTGCGGTCGCCCAGCTCGGGAAGATAACCGGTCAGTTTCATACCGGGCGACAGGCGTGCCAGCATGGGCTGCGGCACGTAGATATAGGCCCAGATATCGCGAATGTTAGCGACCGTGAGCAGCTTGATGCCGGGCGCCACCCACTCCCCGGGTTCGTGATATCGGCTCAGCACCTTGCCATCGATCGGGGAAGTGATGGTGCACCATTTGAGCCGTGTCTGTGCGTCTTCCATTTTCGAGCGCACCGCATCGAGACGCTCCTGGCTCACCGAGCCGATACGGTTGAGTTTGCGGTCGCGCACCCAGGTTTCACTCGCGAGGCGCGCGGCAATCTTGTATTCCTCGCAGGAGAGAACAGCGAGTACATCGTCTTTTTTGATGCGATCGCCTTCGTGCACGCGCATTTCGTCAATGTTGGCTGGCAAACGTGCCGAGATATCCACATTGGTCGCTTCCAGCGTGCCTGCATAGCGGAAAGGTTTCTGCAACAGAAACCACGCCGTGGCCCCGGCCAGGGCCACCAGTATCACCACGACAGCGAGGACAGGTAATGGGGGGCGTTTCATATTATTTTTCCTCTTCAGGGATTTTGGTTTGCTGCGGAGGTACATTCCACCAGCCGCCGCCCATGGCCAGGTACAATGCGGCCGTATCGGCAAAGCGCGCTGCCTGCGCTTCCACCAATGCGATTTGCACCTGTTGATACTGGCGTTGCGCATTGATCAAAGCGAGATAGGGTGCGCCGCCAAGTTCATACTGCTTGCGTGTCAGCTCCAGGGCCTCACGGGCAGCCTCGCTCCTGTCAACCTGGGCGGCCAGTGTCTTCGCATCCAGTTCCAGTGCACGCAAGGCATCGGCGACGTTTCGAAAGGCGTGAAGTAACACTTCGCGATATTGCGCGGCGGCTTGCTTGTAAGCCTCCTTGGCAGCGCGCTGCTGCGCCTTTAGCTGGCCACCTCGAAACAGGGGTTGCGTCAACCCGGCGCTGAAATCCCACACCATCGCATTACTGCTGAAGAGATCGCCGGTGTTGTTTGCGAGGGTACCGTAACTGCCGGTGAGTACAAATTGCGGGTACAGACTGGCCGTGGCGATTCCGATCCGCGCGCTTGCGCCATGCAGCATTGCTTCTGCCGCAAGAATGTCTGGCCGTTCGCGTACCAACTGCGACGGGACACTTACCGGCAGTTCACCGGGCAGAGTGAGCGACGTGAGCGACAGTTGCGGTAGCTGCGCCTCACCGGGAAGCTCGCCAACGAGAACGGCGAGCAGATGGCGTGTACGGGCCAGTTCCTTTTCAATAGTCGGCAGTGTTGCCCGGGTTTGTGCCACTTCGGCACGCATCGACAGTACATCGGCACGCGCCGCTCCGCCCGCCGCTAGCTGGCGTTCCATCAGGGCAAGTACTTGCTCGACATCTTCGAGTATGGACTTTGTCGCCTCCAGTTGCGCGCGCAGGGCAGCTACACGGATAGCGGTAGTGACGACATTCGCCGTCAGGGCAATGTATGCCGCCTGCAACTGAAACTGGTGGTAATCGGTTTCTGCCTGCTGCGCTTCGAGGCCGCGCCGCGCTACGCCGAAGAAATCGAGGTTATAGCCGACATTGATCGAGGCGTTGTAAAGGTCAAACTCAAACGGAGGTAGTGGACTGCCGATGATCGCGGGCGAAAAACGCTGCCGTCCGCCGGAGGCGCCCGCATCGACCCGTGGGTACAGGACACCACCGGCAGCACGTAAATTTTCCTGCGCGACACGCAAGGTTGCCCGGGCAGCTTCAAGTGAGGGACTATTTGCCAGTGCGCGCTTCACCAGCTCATCAATTGCCGGTGATTGATATCGCGTCCACCATTGCGCCGGGATCTCCGCTCCACTAATGAATTGCTGCATATTTCCGGCGTTGCCGGGTGAAGCGATTGTTTCGTTCGCAATCGGAGCCGCGGTGTAACGCTGTGTGGCGGGGGGCTCGGGCGGTTGGAAGTCGGGACCCATGGTACAGGCAACGAGAAGCACGCCGGGCAGCAATAGCACAACATGATATTTTATCTTCCGGATGTAGCGTCTAACTTCCAAGCATCCTCTCCCGGAACAAGGGCGCATGCCGCCCTAGTTTGAACACAAAGGCACTGGCAAGTTCGGTGAATAATTAAAACACAATCTTTGCAACTAAAGTGGCTAAATGACAAGTATTCTGGAATCCACAAAACCAGAAACATACGCGTCATCGTTTCAATTCTGCAATGAGTAGTACGAATGAAGTGGTGGGCCCGCCAGGACTCGAACCTGGGACCAAGGGATTATGAGTCCCCTGCTCTAACCAACTGAGCTACAGGCCCAATAAGGCCGCGTATTCTAACCTGATTGTTTGGTCGACTGAATAAAAAAGGGCCGCTTTCGCGGCCCTTTTTACTGCTTAATGATTTGCCTAGTCGAGGAAGCTGCGCAAATGCTCCGAACGGGTCGGATGACGCAGCTTGCGCAATGCCTTGGCCTCGATCTGGCGAATACGCTCGCGGGTAACGTCGAACTGCTTGCCGACCTCTTCCAACGTGTGATCGGTATTCATATCGATACCGAAACGCATACGCAACACCTTGGCCTCGCGAGGCGTCAGGGTTTCAAGTATGTCCTGCGTGGCAAACTTCAGCCCGGCACCGGTAGCAGCATCAGGTGGCGCTTCCACGTTCTGGTCTTCGACAAAATCACCAAGGTGCGAATCTTCGTCATCACCAATCGGCGTTTCCATAGAGATCGGCTCCTTGGCAATCTTTAACACCTTGCGGATCTTGTCTTCCGGCATTTCCATGCGCTCGGCCAGTTCTTCCGGCGTCGCTTCGCGACCCATCTCCTGCAGCATCTGGCGAGAGATACGATTGAGCTTGTTGATGGTCTCAATCATGTGCACCGGAATGCGGATGGTGCGCGCCTGATCGGCAATGGAGCGCGTAATCGCCTGACGAATCCACCAGGTGGCATAGGTCGAGAACTTGTAACCGCGACGATACTCAAACTTGTCAACCGCCTTCATCAGACCAATGTTGCCTTCCTGAATCAGGTCCAGGAACTGCAGTCCACGGTTGGTGTACTTCTTGGCAATAGAAATAACCAGTCGCAGGTTGGCCTCGACCATTTCCTTCTTGGCGCGACGTGCCTTGGCCTCGCCGATGGACATCAGTCGATTGACTTCTTTTAGCTGGTGAATCAGCAGGCCGGTCTCGGCCTCCATCATCGCCAGCCGATCCTGGGCGCGATAGATATTCTCGGCATTCGCCTCCAGTACCTCGGCATTACCTTCACCGGACTTGATCACCTTCTTCAGCCAGCGCTTGTTGGTCTCCTGACCCGGGAACGTCTTGACGAATTCCTTGCGTGACATCCGCGCCTTGACGACACAGATATCCATAATTTCCTTCTCCAGCGCCCGAACCTGATCGACCAGGTTGCGCAACTCTTCAACCAGCGCGTTTACCTGCTTGGTAACAAACTTGATCTGCAGCAACTCTTCGGCAATCTTTTGCGCCGGCTTCTTCAGATCCGGCGAGCCCAGACCCTTCTTCTTCAGCACGCGAAGCATGGCCTCGTAATGCTTCTTGATCCGGGCAAAACGCTCTAACGCCTCTTCACGATCAGGGCCGGTGGCCTCTTCCTCGTCATCATCGTCATCATCGTCTTTCTTGCCGTCTTTGCTTTCGGCCTTCTGCGCTGACTGGGCAGGCGGCACCGGCGTGTCGTCGGCATTGGGATCAACAAAATCGGCAACCAGGTCAGTGAGTCGCATTTCTTCAGCGACTACCTTGTCCATGAGCGCAACCACCACCCCGGCCGTTGCCGGGCAAGAGGAGATGGCCTCGATACTCTGACGTACGCCTTCTTCAATACGCTTGGCCAGGGCGATTTCGCCCTCACGTGTCAGCAGTTCCACCGTACCCATTTCGCGCATGTACATACGCACCGGATCGGTAGTTCGACCGAATTCGCTATCAACTGTCGACGCAACCTGCTCAGCTGCCTCCGCCGCCTCTTCGTCGTCGGTGTCACTGGAAGCGCTTTCGCTCTTCATTATTAAGGTGTCGGCATCGGGCGGCTGATCATAGACCTCGATCCCCATATCATTGATCATGCCGACAACAGCTTCGATCTGGTCGGTATCATGCACATCTTCGGGGAGATGGTCGTTGATCTCTCGGTAGGTGAGAAAGCCCTGCTCTTTGCCGCGAATGATCAGTTTTTTAAGCTGAATTCGCTGTGCTTCCTGATCCATAACTGTCATTTACTGTACCTGTCACTTGAGCACTGGCGTGCCCGTCGCAATGTATGCAAAACCTTATAATTTATATCATAAAGTCTTGAATTATCAACAAATTCAGTCGCTTTCCGGTGTCGGTCCCGGTGAACCCTTTTCAGCCAGCAGGGCGACTAATTCCTGCTTTTCTGCTGTATTCAGTCCTGTTAGCGCCTCTTTGGAGGTCAGCGTCTCGATACGCCCTTGCAATGCCTGCCTCTGCAGACGCGCCAACACATCGGTTAATTCCCTCTGCAAATCGCGCTCACTGGTGGCGACCTCGCTGGCGGGGTCAATCCAGACCGCCAGCTTCTGCAGGGGCTGGTAGTGTTCGGTTTCCCGAAACAACTCCACCAGGGCGCCGGTACTGCGCTGAGGCCCTTCTGCGGCTCTCTCAACCACCTGTGCCAACAGCTGGGCGCCGGGCAAATCCATCTGCTGCAGCCTGCCCAAATCGACCTTGGCAGCCAGCTCCGGATGCTGAAGCACCAAGGCTATCGCGTGGCGCATCAAAGTCGATTTCTGTCGTACCGCTCGTGAAGCGGCCCGACTACTAGTATCTTTGCTACTAGATGCGGTCTGTTGCGGATTTCCCAACAGTGTAGACAAATTTTCCGCACTTACACGGCCTTTTTCGCCCAATCGGTCAATCAGCATCTGGCGAAACACGCCATTCGGCAATTTTTCGATCAGTGGCCGCGCCAGTTCCACGAGTCGCGCTCTGCCGTCCATGCGGGAGAGATCAACTTTTTCCACCAGTGAGTCAATCAGGTACTCGCCCAGTGGCCGCGCGTTGCGAATGCGATCGGCAAATTTCTCGGTGCCTTCCTTGCGCACCATCGAGTCCGGGTCTTCGCCCTCGGGCAGAAACAGGAAGCTCACCTGTCTACCAGACTCCATGATCGGTAAAACGTTCTCCAGGGCTCGCCAGGCAGCATCCCGGCCGGCACGATCGCCGTCAAAGGCGAATACCACCTCCGGTGTAAACCGGAACAGGCGCTCCAAATGGTCGCGCGTAGTGGCAGTACCGAGGGTCGCGACGGCGTAGTTGATGCCGTATTGCGCCAGGGCCACCACATCCATATAGCCTTCGACCACCAGCACCCGTTGTTCCTGTCGAATGGCGTCACGACCGCGGTACAGGCCGTAGACCTCGCGGCCCTTGTGAAACAGCGGCGTTTCCGGTGAATTCAGGTACTTCGGTTCACCTTCGCCAATTACACGCCCGCCAAAACCTACAATTCGACCGCGGTAATCGTGAATCGGGAACATCACCCGCTCACGAAAGCGGTCATAGTAGCCGCCCTGGTCTTTACGTACTGCAAGCCCGGCGGTCACCATGTCTTCACGGGTCTGCTCGTCGCGGCCGATGGCCTTGGTCAGGTTATCCCAGCCGGGTGGCGCGAAGCCAAGACCGAATTCTGCGGCGATCTCGCCGCTCAAGCCCCGGCCCTTGAGATAGCCAGTGGCACGACCGGCATCCGGGTGTTCCCGTAGCTGTCGCCGATAGTACTGATCGGCCTGTTTCAGCAATTCCAGCAATGTGTCGTTACGACTGACCGTCTCGGCACTTGCCTGCGCTTCCTCCGGCACTTCCATGCCGACCTTGGCCGCTAGCTCCCGCACGGCTTCCGGGAAGCTCATGTGGTCGTAATTCATTAAAAAGCCGATGGCAGTGCCATGCTCACCGCAACCGAAACAGTGATAAAACTGCTTGTCGGCACTGACAGTGAACGAGGGCGTTTTTTCCTCGTGAAACGGGCAGCACGCCTTGTAGTCCTTGCCGGCCTTCTTCAGTGGCACGCGGGCGTCGATGACGTCGACGATATCGACCCTCGCCAGCAAATCATCTATGAATTTTTCCGGGATTCTCCCAGCCATTACCCGTAACGCACGTCTGTCCTTGTTATTTGAATGAGGACGCGCGGGTAATAAAGAAACTCGCCGCTTATCCCGACAGCCCCGCCTTGATCCTGGCGCTTACCTGGCCCATATCGGCCTTGCCCTGCAATTTGGGCTTGAGAATGCCCATCACCTTGCCCATGTCTTTCATTTCGGTCGCACCGGTTTCTTTCAGGGCGTCGGCGACCAGGGCATCAATTTCGGCATCGCTCAGTTGCTCGGGCAGGTATTTTTCCCAGACCGCGATGTCGGCTAGCTCTTTGTCCGCCAGTTCCTGGCGGCCAGCCTGCTCGAACTGACTGATGGCATCGCGACTCTGCTTGACCAGCTTTTCCACGACAGCGAGCACCTGAGCATCATCCAGTTCGATGCGCTCATCAACCTCTTTTCGTTGGATCGCTGCCTGCAGCAGTCGGATAGAACCCAGGCGTGCCGAGTCCTTGGCCTTCATGGCCTCCTTCATATCCGCAGTGATGTCGTCCTTAAGACTCATCGATCCAGAGTGGATGGCGGAAAGGGAATCAGTACAGGCGTGTGGTCATGCGCTGCATGCGCGAGACCTTCTTCATCTCACGCTTTTTGGCTGCAGCAGCCTTGCGCTTGCGGATCGTGGTCGGCTTTTCATAGGACTCACGACGACGCATTTCGCTGAAAATACCGGCCTTTTCGCAGGAGCGGCGGAAGCGACGGAGGGTCACTTCAAATGGCTCGTGTTCTTTTACGCGCACAGATGGCATAGATATCTACTCTAAATAGTTGTTTAAACAATGAATTCGAATTCACCCACCTTTCAGCGGGACGCGCGATTTTATAGAGTCCCCGGCCGTTTGTACACACCCAGGAGCTCGCGAAAAGTAGTGAAAAGCCTGAAATTGGCTGCTTGCCCCCCGGAGGTCGCGCCACCACAATAGCCCCTATGATTGTTTTAGGCCTTGAAACCTCCTGCGACGACACCGGCGTCGCCATCTACGATACCAAGCATGGCCTGCTGGGGCACAAGCTCTATTCCCAGATTGTGCATGCCGATTATGGCGGGATCGTGCCGGAATTGGCCTCGCGCGACCATATTCGCAAACTTTTACCGTTAATTCGCTCGGTTTTGGCGGAATCCGGCATTACCGGCGCGGATATCGACGGGATTGCCTACACCACCGGACCGGGCCTCGCCGGAGCCCTGCTGGTGGGGGCCGCGGTGGGACGGGCGCTGGCCTGGACCTGGGGTGTGCCATCGATCGGGGTGCACCACATGGAGGGCCATCTTCTGTCCCCGATGCTGGAAGACGAGGCGCCAGAGTTCCCGTTCCTGGCATTGCTGGTTTCGGGTGGCCACACCATGATTGCCGATGTCCAAGGGCTCGGCCAGTACAGCATTCTTGGTGAGTCGGTGGACGATGCGGTCGGCGAGGCCTTTGATAAAACCGCCAAGCTCCTGGGCCTGGGCTATCCCGGCGGCCCGGCCATTTCGCAACACGCCGAGGCCGGCAGGGCCGATGTCTACCGTTTTCCGCGACCGATGACTGATCGACCGGGTCTCGATTTCAGCTTTAGTGGATTGAAGACAGCGGTGGCCACCGAACTCGAGGGGCTGGCGCTAACCGACCAGGTCATTGCCGACATTGCACGCGCATTCCAGGAGGCAGCGGTGGATACGCTGGTAATCAAATGTCGTCGTGCGCTGGAACAGACCGGTAGAACGCAACTGGTGGTGGCCGGCGGCGTTAGCGCCAACCGGCACCTGCGCGATGCCATGCAGGCCATGGCCGGCAAACTTGGTGCGCAGGTTTATTATCCGCGACCACAATTCAGTACTGACAATGGTGCAATGATCGCGCTGGCTGGCGCCCTGAGAATGCAGGCCGGCCAAAAGGACGAGGGGTTAGCCTTTTACGCGCACCCGAGATGGGCGATAGATGAGCTGACGCCGGTGGCGTCGTAATCCGGACTATTTTCCGATCTTGCTCTCGCTGCCATCAAGCAGCCGCTTGATATTGCCACGGTGGCGCCAGAACAGGATCGCGCCCATCGCAATACTTCCGACGACATACGCCGGGTCGCCTAACCAATACCATACGTATATCGGCGATAGTGCCGTTGCAACCAGTGCCGACAATGATGAGTAGCGACTGACTATCGCCACCACGACCCAGGTCAACGCAAGCGCGCCGCCCACCCAGGGATTGGCGCCGAGAAAAGCACCGAGTGCCGTCGCCACACCCTTACCGCCCTTGAATCCAAAAAATACCGGGAAGAGATGGCCAAGAAACACAGTCAGCATCGTGGCTGAAATTATCCAGGGCTGCGCGCTGAGTTCACGGGCGATCAAAACGGCGACAACGCCCTTCAACAAGTCGCCAAGCAGTGTGGCGATGGCTGCGCCCTTGCCGCCATAACGCAAAACGTTGGTCGCACCCGGATTGCCCGAGCCCACTTCGCGCGGATCCTGCAAATGCAAAACGCGCGCGACCACGACCGCCGACGAAATGGAACCGAGCAGATAACCGATAAGGATTGCCGAATATTCAACCATATGATTTCAATCTACTTATTAAAGTGTGGGCGCCAAGACAAGGGCAATGAGATTCGCTATAGTGCTGCCAAATTATCACATCCCCTGTGCAAACAAAACGCACGCTACGCCTGACATTAGGGAATCCCGTCTTGGACATTACTTTCTTACACGGTCTTAAAGTTGAATGCATCATTGGCATCTGGGAATGGGAACGGGCAGCTAAGCAGTCCGTCATTATTGATCTGGATATGGCAAGCGATGTTGCCCGCGCGGCAGCGAGTGATGACATCAAGGACGCCGTCGACTACAAGGCAGTTGCTAAACGACTGGAGCAATTCGTCGGTGAATCGCAATATCAGCTGGTAGAGACCATGGCCGAGAACGTTGCCCGGTTGTTGCTTGAAGAATTTGGACTGCCCTGGGTGCGAGTACGTATCAACAAAAAGGGTGCAGTCAGCAACGCCCGTGATGTTGGCATCGTGATTGAACGCGGCAAAAAATAGAGCGATCTGAGCTACCTGCTTCTCGCCAGATGGCCGGTCTGCTGCAACATCGATTCTGCGAGGTCTGCTCGAAACCCGAACATTTGTTTCTTTCCCGCAAGTAAAACGGGCACACCCTTACGCGAAAGGCTCAGGTACAGGGTTCGGCCTTTGGCACTCCGATCGATATCGTATTCAACAAAGTGGATTTTGTTTTTCTTGAGATACTGCCGTGCCGGTCTTGATGTGTTGCACCAGCGTGCGGTCAGCAGCACCACCTCGCTTCGTGGCGGGTTTTGCGGGCTGTGAATTATCTCGGTCAGACCACTCATGCATTCCATGTCGCGCATCAGCCGACGACGCTCCGCCCGGATCTGATCTGGACTGCGATCGGAATAGGTCTTGCGGCCCTGAACATCAGTCCAGTCCTGGGTCTTGTCCGTGTTTTTTGAGCTATCGGATTTAGGCTGATTGGAGAAATGAATGCGGCCGTCTTCGTCGACCCAGCGATGGATTTCTTCCGCCTGCGCCGACTGCAGAACCGCGTTAACAGCAAAAAATATAATCAGCGCAAACAAACGCATGGCACGTTACAGTACGACCCAGCGACCACCGTCCACGGCCATGACCTGACCCGTGATGAATTCCGCGTCGCGGATCATGAACAGGACAGTGCGCGCAATGTCTTCGGGATTGCCGGAACGTTTCAACGGTGTACTCGACACAATGCGTTGCTTGGCCATATCGTCCAGGTCTTTCTCTGGCCACAGGATGACGCCCGGTGCGATGGCATTGACCCGAACCTTGGGGCCCAGTTCGCGCGCCAGTGACTTGGTCAACATGATAAGCCCGGCCTTGGCCATGCTGTAGATAGGATGATTTTTTAGCGGCCGATCACCATATATATCAGCGATATTCACGATACATCCCTCGCTGGCAATTAACGAGGCGCTTGCCGACTGTGACAAAAAGAAAGGCGCCTTGAGATTGGTCCCGATCAAATCATCCCAGTCCTTTTCCGTTGCCTCGCCGATGGGTGTTGGATAAAAGGTCGAGGCATTATTAATCAGCACATCAAGTTGGCCAAAGGCCTCGATCGTTTCGTAAACCAGGTTACTGAGCACACCATTTTTTAACAGGTCGCCACTGACCAGCACGACCGATTCGCCGCGCCTGGCTTGTAATTCTTCTTGCAGAGCATGCGCAGACTTCTTCGAATTGCGATAGTGGATAACAAGATTCATGCCCTCGTCATGTAGCTGACGGGCAATCGACGCCCCGATCCGGTGTGCGCCCCCGGTGATTAGCGCTACCTTGCCTGACAATGATTTATCGGCCATGCTCGCTTTTTTTATAGTTGTAGACCGATCCACCATACCTGCTCAAAACGTAAAACTCCAACTGAAATGCCACTCAATACAGACGATCCCGCAACCAGCCTGCCTGAACCCGGCGCCGACGAAGCCGAGCACAGTCTTCGTCTTATAGAGCTGATGCAATCGGAAATGTCGACTGGACCGATCGACTTTTCTCGCTTCATGGAGCTTGCCCTGTACGCGCCTGGCCTGGGTTATTACAGCGCCGGTAAAACAAAGTTTGGCGAGTCCGGCGACTTCGTTACCGCGCCGGAACTTGGCAACGTTTTCGCGCGTTGCCTCGCGCGCCAGTGCGCGCAGGTGCTGGATGAACTGAACGGTGGTGACATTCTCGAGGCCGGTGCCGGTAACGGTGCACTGGCTGCCGATATACTGCTGGAGCTGGAAAATCTGCAGCAGTTGCCACGACACTATTATATTCTGGAGCTAAGTGCCGACCTGCGGCAGCGCCAGCACCATCGAATTGCCGGGATCGCGCCGCACCTGCTAGAACGTGTTCGCTGGCTCGACGATTTTCCGGAGACCGGATTTGAAGGCATCATCCTGGCCAATGAACTGCTGGATGCCATGCCGGTCTCGGTGTTCCATGTTATGGATGACGGCATCATGCAACGCCATGTCACGATGGAAGACAACCGCTTTGCGTGGACTGACCTGCCTGCGTCGCCGCAAATCCGGCAACGGGTTAAAGCGCTTGGTCTCGAGGGTGACTACTGCTCGGAAATAAACCTGAATGCCGAGGCGTGGATCCGGTCCGCTGCTACCACGCTAACGCGCGGCATCATGCTGCTGATCGACTACGGTTTTCCTCAACATGAGTACTATCACCCGCAACGCAACATGGGTACGTTGATGTGTCACTACCGTCACCACGCGCACACTGATCCACTGGCCTATGTCGGTCTACAGGATATCACTGCACATGTTGATTTTACTGCGATGGCGCAGGCGGCCGTTGATAGCGGACTGGACGTGCTGGGCTATACGTCACAGGCGGCGTTTTTGATGGCAAGTGGACTGGACGAGATCATGGCCGGGAGCCATCCGGACGATGCTCGACAACATCTTGATCTCACTATCCAGGTCAAGAAACTTACGCTGCCATCGGAAATGGGCGAGTTGTTCAAGGTACTGGCGCTTGGCAAGGATTTTGACGCATCCCTGATCGGTTTCAGCCTGCAAGACCGGCGCGACCGACTGTAGTCAGAGCGTACCGATAAGGATTGTGGCAACAATCGCGATCAATACCACGATCGCCAGTTTGATTAATATTAATTTTTTCAGGAAATCGATGCCGCTTTCCTGTTCCTCGCTGTTTCGCTTATCGTTTTCCAACACACCTATCCTTCATGTTTTTCGGTACTGGTTAAACAGCTCCACCAGACCAATCAACAGCACAATGATGGCGACACTCCACAGTACAACGTAGCCCCGCAACGGTAACTCGAATGGATTGATCACCAACCAGGCAATCAGTACGGCGCTGCCACAAAGATTGATGGCAATCGCACCCGAGAGCCCCAACCCACGCGAATGGCCACGCCATTCAACAATCAGCGCGATTCCGATTCCGAAGATAACGGCACCCAGAATACTCGAATAAAACCAGGTGGTGGCAGGCGGCAGCCCCAGTAGCTCTACCACTCCCGCCGGGAACAGCAGTATCAATATGCCGAGCGAAATATTGACTACCGCGTCGGTCAGTAAAAGTGCTTTCTCTGTTTTACTCATCATCAAGCCACCTGATCAAACAGCGGATGATATTTCACCACGCCACCAATTTCGCCTAGCGCACCTGGTTCCAGCTCCAGTGCCATGAAAGCTTCGTCCGGCGCATCGTATTGCGACCGAATATTAAAATGACTCGCGGGAACAAACCCGAATCGCGGGTAGTAGCGCGGGTGCCCGAGGACGATGACCGCCTTGTATCCGGCGGCTCTGCAATGTTCCAGCCCGCTTCGGACCAGTGCGGAACCAATACCCTGTTGCTGATACTCCGGTGCAACTGCCATTGGCGCCAGGCCTGCCACCGGAATGCTGTCGCCGGCCGCATCGGTCATCGGACTAAAAAGAATATGGCCGACAACAACATTATCCCTTTCTGCGACCAGAGAGATCAATGTGGCGCCGCTGTCTCTCAGAGCATCCACCAGATTTGCCTCGATTTCTGTCTCGAATGCCTCGGCATTGATCTGGTGGATCGTTGACTGATCTTGCTCGCTCTCGGGGCGAATGTTCAATTCTTTCAATCTACGAACGAGCAACAGTAGTCGGTCAGGCTAAGTGCCTTGATACGAAAGGTTGCATTGGCCTTGACCTCGAAGGTTTCCCCCGCCTTGATCCGATGCCATTCACTCTCGTCCGGTAACAGCACCTCGACTTCGCCGGACTGGATATCCATGACTTCCTTCTTATCCGTTTCGAAACTGTATTCTCCTGGCTGGATAATACCGAGCGTCTTCACTTCCCCGCCCGGAAACCGGATTGTGCGGCTGGTAACGCCGCCATCGAAGTAGATATTGGCATTTCTCACCACTGACACGTTTTCGAACTCGCTCATTTTTTCTGTTCCCTCATTCCTTCTCCTGCGCTGCGCGGATTAATTTTGCATACTTAAGTTTTTCCTAGATAAGTCTTGCGTAGAGGTCATGTTTGTCTGCAGCAACAATTTCCACCTCGGCAAAATCTCCTATTTCCAGTGACCCTGTATCATTTATATATACCAGGCCATCGATCTCGGGAGCGTCGGCCATCGAGCGCGCGATTGCACCTTCGGCGTCGATACTATCAACCAGCACCATCTGCGTTGTCCCGATCTTGTTTTTAAGCTTCTGCCCAGAAATTGCTTCCTGCAATAACATCAGGCGCTCTAGCCGCGCTTCCCTGATCTCCGCTGGCACAGCATCAGCCAGCTCATTGGCGCGCGCGCCCTCCACCGGTGAATAGGCAAAACAACCAACACGGTCCAGCTGTGCCACGTCCAGAAATTCGAGCAGTTCCTCAAATTCCTGTTCGGTCTCGCCGGGAAAACCAACAATGAAGGTGGAACGAATGGTGATTTCGGGACAGATATCGCGCCAATGCCGAATCCGGGCCAGGTTGTCTTCGCCGCTGGCCGGGCGTTTCATGGCTTTCAGTATTCGGGCATTGGCATGTTGCAGCGGCACGTCGAGATACGGCAGGATTTTGCCTTCAGCCATAAGTGGAATCAGCTCATCAACGTGTGGGTAAGGGTAGACATAATGCAAACGGATCCATGCGCCAAGCGAACTCATGGCATCGGCCAGTTCGGTAATGCGCGTCTTCACCGGTCTACCATTCCAGAATCCGGTCTTGTATTTCACATCGACACCGTAAGCGCTGGTATCCTGGGAAATGATCAGGAGTTCCTTGACGCCGGCATTTACCAGGCTCTCTGCCTCGGACAATACGTCGCCCACCGGTCGGCTGACCAGCTTGCCACGCATACCCGGGATGATGCAGAACGTGCACTTGTGGTTGCAGCCTTCGGATATCTTCAGATACGCGTAGTGACGCGGTGTGAGTTTAATGCCACCGGGTGGCAATAAATCGGTATAAGGATCGTGCGGACGCGCGAGATGCTCATGCACCGCATCCATGACCTCGTCCAGCGCCTCGGGGCCACTCACCGCCAGCACGCCGGGATGCGTCTGCCGAACAATGTCGCCCTTGGCACCCAGGCAACCGGTAACAATGACTTTGCCGTTTTCGGCCAGCGCCTCACCAATCGTATCCAGCGATTCCTCGACCGCATCATCAATAAAGCCGCAGGTATTCACGACCACCAGTTCGGCATCTTCGTAACTGGGTGTGATCTCGTAACCTTCAGCACGCAACTGACTGAGTATGCGCTCGGAATCAAACGTGGCCTTGGGACAACCAAGACTGACAAAACCGACTCGTTTACTCATCGTCGGTTTCCTTGAGCACTGCCTTGACTGCCTTGACTCGCGCCTCGTGTACGCGGTTGCCAATGGCTTCCCCGGTAAGACCGTCGGCCTGCGCCTCACGGGCGATTCCACCGCTATCGATACCATTTGCTGCCTCAAACACAGCGATAAATTTTTCAGCCTGAGGGTAGGGTTCATTTTCCATTCCCTGGCGGCCGCGCGAGTCCGCCTCGCAGGCGGTGACAAAGAGTGGCACGCGTTCCGGTCTCCGGAATGCATCCATTGCCTCAAGCACCTTGACCAGCGTCGTTGCCTTCAGCTCGTCAACACGATGACAGTCACCGTGGTAGCGTGCGGTCAGCACCGCCAGGTCGCGATATTCATTGGGTACTCGAGTGCGCTCGCATAACTGTTTTACCAGCTCGACCCCGAGCGCCTCGTGGTCATAGTGGTGCGGCCAGTTGGCCTCTGGGGTGACTCCCTTGCCGAGATCGTGCATCAGTGCCGCAAACCTTACGCGCGTGTCACTACTCAACACAGCGGCCTGATCCAGCACCATCATGGTGTGCACCCCGGTATCAACCTCGGCATGATGCTGCTCCGGTTGCGGGACGCCATAGAGCTGATCGATCTCCGGGAAGATTTTTGCCAGCGCACCGCAGCCACGAAGTACCTTGAAGAATTGTGAAGGTTGATCCGCCGCCAACGCGCCCTCCAGCTCCGCCCACACGCGCTCGGGCACGAGATAGTCGACTTCGCCATCGGCCACCATTTGCTTCATCAGTTTGTTGGTGCTGTGCGCGACGTGGAACCCCCACTTGGCATAACGCGCTGCAAACTTGGCAATTCGCAGTATGCGCACCGGGTCTTCACTAAACGCCTCCGACACATGACGCAGCTTGCCATTAGCGAGATCGTCACTGCCGCCGAAAGGATCAATGATCTCTCCGGACTCATCTTCGGCCATGGCGTTGATAGTAAGGTCGCGTCGCCTGAGATCGTCTTCCAGCGTTACGTCGGGTGACGCATAAACTGTGAAGCCCTTGTAGCCATGACCGCTTTTGCGCTCGGTGCGGGCCAGTGCGTATTCCTCTTTTGTCTGTGGATGCAGGAATACCGGAAAATCGGCACCTACCGGCTTGAAGCCCTGCGCCTCCATTTCTTCGGGCGTGGCACCAACCACAACGAAGTCACGGTCCTTGACTTCAAGACCGAGTAATTTGTCGCGCACTGCGCCGCCTACCAGATAGGTTTTCATGGCATCATCGTAATGTGGCAAGGGTGATTAATAAAGTTCTGTTCTTGAGGGCCATATTCGCGGCGTCCCTGTCGGTGGCCGCCGCCTTCCTAGGTGGTTGTACGACCTATTACGGCCAGGCAATTGACGGCCAACTCAGCATTCTCATGCACCGGCAACCAATCGCCAACGTCATTGCCGATCCTGCCACCTCGCCGGAACTCCAGCAGAAACTGGAGCAGGTGTTACGCATGCGGCGCTTTGCGGTTGACGAGCTGCACTTGCCCGACAATGCCAGTTACACCAGCTATGTCGATCTGGAACGACCCTATGTTTTATGGAATGTTTTTGCGGCACCGGAATTTTCACTGACTCCACTGCAATGGTGCTTCCCGGTTGCCGGCTGTGTCAGTTATCGCGGCTATTTCAACGAGCAGGACGCCAACCGTTTTGCCGACAAACTTGCGCAAGACGGCAACGAAGTTTACGTGGCAGGCATCAGCGCCTATTCCACTCTCGGCTGGTTTCATGATCCATTACTGAGCACCATGCTAGCCCGATCTGATGCGCGCCTGGCCGGCACCCTGTTTCATGAACTGGCGCATCAGCGCCTGTACGCCAAGGGCGACACCACTTTTAATGAGTCGTTTGCCACTACCGTTGAACTAGAAGGAGTACGCCGCTGGCTGGATCAAAACCACCAGTTTGACCAGTACCAGGAATACCAGAAAACGCTGCAGCGCAAATTGCAGTTCATCGAGCTGGTGCAAGGTGCCAGACAAAAGCTGAAGGTACTGTATGCATCCGATATCCCGGACCGGCAAAAGCGTGATAGCAAAAAACGGATATTCGCCGAACTGAAGCAGGACTACCGGCGCCTGCGCGCCAAATGGGGAGGCTATCGGGGCTACGATGCCTGGTTCGCGCGTGATCTCAACAACGCCCACCTGGTACCGATTGGCAGCTACTACGACTATGTAGCAGCGTTCCAGACACTGCTAAACCAGCATCATGGCGACCTGATGGCGTTTTATATTAGTGCGGAAAAGCTGGCTGATCTAAACCCCGAGGCTCGCCGCGAGGCGCTCACCCGGTTGATGCCGAAGCGCTAGCGACCACGACGACGCGGGTGCTCGCGACGCTCATGTCCGAGGTAATGCGGTACCACGGCCTCGAGCTCGGTTAAGGTGATTGTAAACTCTTCCGGGAAGCCTCCCTTGCAACAACTGTCTTCACGCATGGACCGATAGTTGTCCAGGCTGATGGGCTTGCCCGGCAGGATCTCTCCCACCAGCGCCTGCAGTTTGGACAGGCCGTCATTCAGCGGGACAACGTGGCAACGCCTGTGCGTGACCTCTGCGATGTACTTTACCAGTTCCCGGAGCGTGTAAACCCTGGGCCCGCACAACTCATAGCGCTTGCCGTAGGTGTGGTAGTTGCCAATTGCCTGAACAAAGACCTCGGCGACGTCTTCGACATAAATCGGCTGAAATCTTGCATTGGGGCAAGCCAACGGAAGCACGCCGGGCGCCAGCTTGATCAATTGTGCAAATCGGTTGGTAAAGCTGTCGCGCGGACCGAAGATCACCGACGGACGAAAGCTGGTGACATTAACCTTTTGCCCGGCCATTTGATGTACGCGGTCCTCGCCCGTACCTTTGGTTCTAAGGTACTCACTGGGACCGCCATTGGAGGCCTTGAGTGCACTCATGTGCAACAGGCGTGGAACATGCTGGTTCTTGCACGCATCGGCAACGTAGGCTGGCAATATCGCATGCGCCTTCTCGAACGTAGGTTTGCCGCGAAACTCGTTAAGTATGCCGACGAGATTGATCACGACATCCATGCCTTTGAATTCCTGATTCAGAAATGACTGGTCGTAGATGTCGCCCTCGATCAGGCTCACGGTTGGCAGCACCAGCATTGACCGGTGCGGTTCACGGCTGCGCGTTAGAATCTTGATCCGATGGCCCTGATCCGCGAGCCGGTCAGTGATGCTATGGCCGACAAAGCCGGTGCCCCCGAGTATGCAGATATTCAGTTTTGACATGATGCTTTCTTTGCAGGCGGTCCGACGAAGCCGCTGGCGGCCAGTGTTAAAAAATAAGGATTCTGTTAGTGCTGCGCGATTTTGCGTGATCCGAGCACATTGTCAAGCGGGGCTGCAACCTAGCGAGTCTGAGTAATTCTCGGGCTGATTGATTCCATGCGCGACTTCAGCGGCGTGGGAGCGAGCTCCAATCGGTGTTCGTAGATCGTGGTAAAGCCCATCACGTTTTTAACGTAGTTCCGGGTTTCATTAAATGGAATGGAATCCACCCAGACGTCAGCCGACATGGCGTTGTCCGTTGGCAGCCACTGTTTTACCCGATGTGACCCGGCATTATAGGCAGCGGTGGCCAGCACCTGGTTATCCTGATTCCGGTGCAACACCGTTTTCAGGTGATACGAACCCAGGCGCAGGTTGTTATCAATATCCAGTATCGCCTGGCGGCTGTGAATGTTGAGACGCAATTGACGCGCGGTAGCGCGACCCGTTCGTGGCATGAGTTGCATCAGGCCCAGCGCACCGGCACCGGAACGCGCATCGGTAACAAAGGCGCTTTCCTGACGCATCACACCGTATATCCAGCCCGGATCAACACCGCTCCGTTGTGCATTCATTTCAACCTTGTCCCGATAGAGTATCGGGAAACGTAGATCAAGATCGTCCAGGTGACCGCTCTTGCTCACGGTATAAAGTGCGCGGTCATACCAGCCCCATTGTTGCGCCGCGACTGCCGCAGCCTGCAGTTCACGTTTGTTCATATGCTGAATCACCCAGAACCACTGCCGTCGCGCCGATACCACCTGACCGACACTGAATAATTCCTGCGCAATCTGCATTTCCGGGCGCGCCAGCATTTCGCCCAGCTCTTTCGGGGTAACCTGCACCGCACGGTGCTGCATGGAATACGGTGCGCCAACGCGATCAGCAGCGAGAAACCCGTAGTAGCTGCGCTCCTTTGCCAGATCGGAATACAAATCCCAGGCGGCATCTTCGTCACCGGTCTTCTCGGCGATCCGTGCCTGCCAGTAGCGCCACTCATCTTCTTCCAGTTCGTCCTGCTTCAGCGCCGCGATGAATTCCCTTGCTGTCTCCCAGTCGCCGGCACGCATGGCTGCGCGAATTCGCCAGTAGTACAACTCGCGATCCTCGGCATCGGCGGAAACGGCTGATAACCAGTCAACCGCCTGCGGCAGATGCCGTTGCGCAGCAAGAATGCCGACATAGCGCAATACGTAGTTTTCGTCTTCGCCAAAAAAGCGGTGCTCCTGCTTCAGTTTCTGCCACTGTTCCATGGCCGCTTCAGGATCCCGGTATGCCAGACGAACGACCGCGTGGTTCGCCACCATGCGTGCGATAGGTTTATCGATTTTGTAATTGGCCAGTTCCAGCTCTTTCGCCGGCTGACGGTGTGCACGCACCCAGCGCTCCACCCACTTTCGGTCTTCTGGCGGCAGCTGGTAGGAAAGTTCACGTGCAAGGCTCAGCTGTCTACGCTGCATTGCCAGCTTGATACGGGCAATCACGAGGTCACGCGTCATGTGCCCCGCCTGTCGCCACTTGTCAAACACCGGGTTGCATGAGCCCGGCAATCGTTTGCCGGTTAACCACAGCGCCTCGACTTCGGTCATCAGTGCCGCCTGATCCTGGTTGGCGGAATCCAGCAATTGATTCAGTCGATAGCAGTAGAGCTGCTTGTCTTTGGGATATTCGCGATATTCCTGCAGGAACAGCTTCCAGTCGCCCTGGCGGGCCAGATAATGCAACCAGCGCTGCCGCAGGTGCTCGCTGGTAACGCTATGGCGATTTCTTTCAAGATAATCGCGTAAACTGTCAACTGGTGTGCTGGCAATACGCGTCTTCAGGTATTCGAATTCGAGATGTCCACGCAGCACATAGTCCTGCAGTGTGGCATGCAGTGCCTGATATTTGCTGATCTGACCACTGCGGACTGCGGCCAGTGCATCGAGATAAACACGTCGTTGCGCCTCGAGATTTGCATTGGCAGCAAAAAGCGGTTCACTGGCTGCGATACCCAGCACAAGGATGAAACCAAAATACAAACGCGTAATCATAATAAGTAAGTATAGATGACTATACTTGGCAATAAATCCCATAACAAATAAAGGAGTCAAACCATGGCAATGGAGACCCTGAATCCTGCGACCGGCGCAATTATTCAGTCCTTCAACACCTGGGGTGATGAAGAACTGGAAGCCGCACTGCAGCAGGTTGCCGACACATCGCCTGGTTGGCGCGAAACCACATTTGCCGAGCGTGCCACCCTGATGCGCAAGGCGGCAACCGTGCTACGCGACAAGGCTGCGCACTATGCAGGCCTGATCACGCTTGAGATGGGCAAACCCGTCAAGGAAGCCAGGGGCGAAATCGAAAAATGTGCCTGGGTGTGCGACTACTACGCTGAGCATGCTGAAACCTTTCTCGCGGACGAGGCCATCGAGTCAGACGCCGGCAAGAGTTACATTGCGTATCTGCCCCTGGGTACCGTGCTCGCAGTGATGCCGTGGAACTTTCCGTTCTGGCAGGTATTCCGCTTTGCAGCGCCGGGGCTCATGGCCGGCAACACCGGCGTACTCAAGCATGCCTCCAATGTGCCGCAGTGTGCGCTGGCCATAGAAGAAATATTTCGGGAGGCCGGCTTTCCTGTCGGTGCCTTCCGCACCTTAATGATCTCCGCCTCACAGGTAAAAGGCGTGATCGAGGATCCGAGGGTCCATGCTGTTACCCTTACCGGAAGTGAGCCAGCCGGACGGCAGGTAGCGGCAGCGGCCGGTAATGCAATCAAGAAATCTGTACTGGAACTTGGGGGTTCTGACGCCTTTGTTGTACTGGACGACGCCGACCTCGATGCGGCGGCGTCAGTCGGCGTCAGCTCGCGCTTCCTCAACAATGGCCAGAGTTGTATCGCGGCCAAGCGCTTTATTGTTGTCGACGCCATTGCGGAAGAGTTTGTTCAGCGTTTCCGAAAAATTATTGAAAGCCTGAAAGTTGGTGACCCCGCCCTCGAGGATACTGACATCGGGCCCATGTCCCGCGAGGACCTGCGCAATGAGCTACACAAGCAGGTTCAGGATTCGATTGCACAGGGCGCCACGGCGGTACTCGGTTGCGAACCCATGCAGGGTGCGGGCGCCTACTACCAGCCGTCGATACTGGACAACGTCGTACCGGGAATTCGTGCCTACGAAGAAGAGTTGTTTGGACCGGTTGCAATCATCCTGCGTGCCAGGGATGAGGAGGATGCCTTGCACATCGCCAACGACAGTCGCTTTGGCCTCGGCGGCAGTGTCTGGACAGAAGACAGCGCCCGGGGTGAACGCTTCGCACGACGCATGCAGTCCGGCTCCACCTTTGTTAACGGGCTGGTAAAAAGTGATCCACGTCTGCCCTTCGGTGGCATCAAGGCGTCAGGCTACGGTCGCGAACTTTCCACTCATGGCATCCGCGAGTTTGTAAACGCCAAGACGATCTGGATCAGGTAGCAGCGGTCAGCAACGCGACGGTTACTTGCTCAGGATGTCGCCCGACTAGCACGACGATAGGTCCAGAACAGGACACCGGCGCCCACCAGTATCATCGGCGTGCTGTACACCTGTCCCATGGTCAGCCAGCCAAACGCCAGATAGCCCAGGTGTGCATCCGGCTGGCGATAGAATTCGACGAAAAACCTGAAGCATCCGTAGAGCAGAACGAACAATGCCGATACCGCCAGCGCTGGCCGTGGGCGGGACGAAAACCACCAGAGCACGGCAAACATCACAAGCCCTTCAAGCGCCATCTCGTAAAGCTGCGAAGGATGGCGAGGTAACGGGCCGCCGGTGCGAAACACCATGGCCCAGGGCACATCAGTCACGCGGCCCCACAATTCCTGGTTGATAAAATTGCCCAGCCTGACCGAAGCGATACCCAGCGGCACCAGCGGCGCCTGAAAGTCCAGCACCGTTGACCAGGAACGATTGGTAGTACGTGCGTACCACCACATGGCGATAATTACCCCCAGCAAGCCGCCATGAAACGACATGCCTCCCTGCCACACGTAAAAGATCTCGAGCGGATGGTGTAAATAATAAACCGGTTTGTACAACAGGACGTAACCGATGCGACCACCGAGGATGACGCCAAAGGCGCCGGTCAGTATCAGGTCGCCGACTTCTTCCGGCTTCCAGCCACTGCTTGGCTGGCGTGCTCGCCAAACGCCCAGGGCCCAGGCTGAAGCAAACGCAACGACGTAGGTCAGGCCATACCAGTGAATTTTTAATGGGCCAAGGCTGATGGCAACCGGATCAATGACGGGGGCGTAAATCATGGTGGCGAATTATGACTGATGCCGCTAACACGCACCAGCAAGACAGCATTACTCTGGCGGAATCAGCAGTCCTGCATCCCAGGCACGCAAAGTGGTGTCACCGTATGGTAGCTCGAGAAGTTGTGCGCTGGTGCTAATGGCATTGGGCTGCCACCCGGTATCGTAGGTGAGCACCACGCCGGTAGGATTGTTCAGGATCCAGTCGCGGGTCTGATCACGGTCGAGCACAACAATCGGCTGGGTCAAACGACCGCTGAAATGAAACTCGCCCTGATACGGTGCGACTTGTGCAATGGCACGGCCCTCGCTTTCTGTTTCATAGAGCAGCTTGTTCAGGCTATCTATCCGGTAACGATCACCCCATTGATAGCCGACAAAGAAACTGCCGGCAACGACAACAAACATGGTGGTCACGGCAATACTCATGACTCGCTTGCCGGTATTCATGTTGGGTGTCCAGGAAAGCACGATGCCGAGCGCGGCGACAACAACTCCGATTAACGGCGACATATTCCAGAGTATCGCCGGCAGGAAGTCCACACGTGGCAACCCGGGCAAGACCGCCAGCGCACCACCGATGACAATCACCGGGAACGTCATCCCGGCAAAGAAACTGTCTTCACCTACGGTACGAAGATCTTCATGCATCAGGAGCCAGGCCAATACCAGCACGTACGCGGGAAATAGCGGCAGCAGGAATTGCGGCTGGCGAACCGGCAGTAACGTCAGAATCACAATGGCCGCGATACCCCAGATCATGCACAGGGTGAAGCCACCATCCAGTTTTTGGCCACGAACCTGCCACAGTCGAATCCAGCCAAGTGGCCAAACCGACCACGGGAAAAATGCCAGTGGGACCAGGTACAGGTACCACCACCACGATCCCTGCTGATAAAAGAGATCGAGCGGTTGTAGCGCACTCGCCGCAGCGATAGCCTGCTGCCAATCGAGCCCGGCAGCACGCGATGCGGGCATCAGCCAGGCCAGCCACAGGCCGACGCCAATGATCAATGCCAGCAATATTGCGCCATACCAGGCACCCCAACCCTGCTTGCCGTCGCGCCTGGCCCATAACGGCGCGAGCAGCATTGCCGGCATCACGTATACCAGCGCCACCGGACCGCCAACAAGCATCGACATGCCAATCAACACGCCTATGACAGGTGCCGCCGCGCGCCCGCCGCTGGCGTAACCATGGACCGCCATAATGGTTAGCAACGTCATACACACCAGTAACAAATCGTCGAGAGCCAGCGTCTGGTACATCGCCCACAGCACCGAACCCAGCAATAATACGGGCGCGTATCGCACCACCTCTTTCTGGTCCGGCCAGAGCTTGTTGGCAAAAACGGATGTGAGCAGCAATACAAACAGGCCAGCGATCGCAGGCAACAACCGCGGCCACCAGTCATTCAGCCCCATGAACTGCCAGCCGGATAACACCAGCCACAGTGTAATCGGCCCCTGTCGGAACCATGGTTCTCCATTCAACAGGGGTGTCAGCCATTCGCCGCGTTGCCACATGTCCCACGCCAGCGCCAGTAACCGGGTTTCATCGGGCGGCCAGATACTGCGCGTCACCATCCCCGCGGCAACGATCAGCAACCATAAGCCGATCCAGCCGAAGGCGAAACGAACGCCTGACAAGGATTTTCGGCGACGTCGCTGACTCAACCGCCGGTTGTCGACAACCGGCTCGACCGACGGCACCGCGCCAATCTCGATCTCCTCGACGACAAAATTCTCCAGCGTCTGCTCCATGCCACTCTTTTCGGAATGGCGGCGCTTGCGGCGCTTTCGTCGCTGCTCGTCTGTCTTTTTTGGTTTCTTTCGCCAGAACATGCTTGGTTATCGTTGTATCGGTTCGCCCTGTTGTTTTGCGTTCAGGTCCTAGCATCCTATCTGTGCAAAGACGCTGACAACTAAAAGCCGATGTTCGGTAGTGCCCGATTTCCGGGCGGGTAAAGAAAGTGTAGACGCTTTACAGCGCGGATGCGCTGAAGATTCGGATGGTGGTATCGCCATACGGTGATTCGAAAAGCGGTATGGCCGGTTTCTCACCTGCTTGCGGTTGCCAACCATCAGCATAGGTAATGACGACGCCCGCTGGATGCTCAGCAATCCACGTCGGGATTTCTTCCGGGGTAATTTCTTTGTAGGACTCGCGCAGACGGCCATAAAAGTGAAACTGTCCGTTGTAAGTGCCAATGTGTGCGACCGGGCTCCTGTCGAGTTCCATCTGTTCAAGGAATTTTGCGCTGGCGATTACTGTCCGGTATTCATTTTTATCGTAGACATACCACACTGCAACAATCACCAGCACAATATTGAAGACAGCATTACGTACCACGCGCTGGTCGAACGTCAGGGCCGGCAACAAGCCAATGGTGGCACCGAGCAGGGCGATGACAATACCAGCATAGGCCGGCAGCTCTCGCAGTACTTGTGGAAAGATGTCGCTGTCAGGCATCAGGGGTATTACCGCCAGCAACACACCAACAATGATAATCAACACACGAACCAGCACACCTGCCGTCGGTAGCCCATAGATAAGCAATCCGGACAGGGCAACGACTGCACCGAATACAGGCGAGATACCCCTAAGTACTTCCGGCAATATTGATTGGTCGGGCAGATAGTGAACACCCACTATTGCCAGGCCCGCCAGGACAGTCGGAAACATCAAACTTACAACAAAGCGATTTTCACCTTGATCAGTCAGTTCGTCATTAAACAGAAGGTATGCAACTAACAGTGCAAATGCCGGCAAGATCGGCAACAGGTATTGCGGTTGCCGTGGACCAAATATACTTAATACAACCAGTACCGGTACTACCCACACGCCACAAAAGATCAGACCGATTGAGGGTAAGCGGTCAATGATCTGCAACACGCGCGAATATACCAGCGGCCAAGCGACCCATGGCAGGAAGGCGACAGGAAGCAATAGCAGGTACCAATAGACCGGCTGGTTCTGCGCAAACATCTTCAGCTCTTCCGGCAACACGCCCACAAGATGATCGACGGCATAGCCGTAGCCATACTCCAGCGATACCACCAGGCCCCACATGGCTACCAAACTGATGCCGAAGACAAGGCCGGTACCGATGTCGATATACCAGTTCTTCCAACGCAGGGCGTGTTCGCGTCCCGCCCAGAGCGGTCCGGCGATCGCGACCGGCAATGTGTAGAGCAACGAGGTCAGGCCGCTGGCCAACACTGCAGCTGCGGTGGCGAAACCAAAAATAAACCAGCCAACCCGGGTGGCATAACGCCAGGCGTGTAAAATCCCGAACAGGGCCAACAGGGTAAAAAACGTCAACAGATGGTCGGTCAGGGCCAGGGTCAGATAAAACGCCCAGAGCCATGACGACAGCATCACGAATGGCACATAGCGCGGCATCTTGATCTGGTCCATCCACAGCAGGGCAGCGATGCGGCTGACTAAAAACAGACTGAATAGTGAAAATAGTGAGGGTAACAGGCGTGGCCACCAGTCATTCACGCCAAACAGCTTCCAGCCGGCGATGATGAGCCAGGGCATCAACGGTGGTTGTTCCGGTGCCGCGAGCTCGTTCAGCACTGGTATCAGCAGCACATCGCGCTGCCACATCTCCCAGGCAATACCCAACAGACGCAACTCGTCCGGTGACGCCGGCGGGCGAATAGCGATCAGCGCCGCGGTCATCAGGCACCAGAGGATAGTCCACGGCAGCGCATGCTCAATCAGCTGGCGCCAGCCGCCGAAATATGGTCTTTGAACGGTGTTCACGTGAAAATTTATGTCATTCCGTTGATATTTAATTATTTTAGTCAGGGTTTTTAAAAATGACAGGCGCAAAATACACGAATCCGACGATTCGTGAAACTTGGCCATGACTGCAGGAATTGCCGCTGAACGCCGAGCGTAGCTGGCCCAGCTCGCTGGCGACGAGATTTCGGTAAAAACTGGACCAACGGTCCCCGCTCAGCGCCTCCAATCCGACTATGAGATTATTTTCTGGCGCCTCACGGGCAGCGGTAGCGGAACCTGGACTATTGAGGCGGCCGGTCGAAGCCGGTTAGGGCTTCCAGGCGAGATCCGGGTCGCGCGCGGCCTTCACATCATCCAGCCGCCGCACCGGCAGGGTGTACGGTGCGCCCTTCAGGGTCTCCGGGTCGCGGCGCGCCATTTCCGCAATTTCCTGCATCGCCACAACAAACCCGTCGAGTTCATCCCGCGCTTCGGTCTCGGTGGGTTCGATCAGGAAACACTCCGGCACCAGAAGCGGGAAGTAAGTGGTCGGCGCGTGAAAGCCGCGATCAAGCAAGGCCTTGGCGACATCGGTTGCGGTGATACCGGTCTCATCCTTGAGCTTCTTCAATGTCAGAATAAATTCATGTGTCGCGCGCCGGCTGTCGAACGCCATCTGGAAGCCGGCATCCTTCAGTTTTGCCATCATGTAATTGGCATTGAGCGTGGAGTATTCCGCGACCCGGGGCATGCCTTCGCGACCCAACAGTCGTGCGTACACATAGGCGCGCAATAACACACCGGTATTGCCCATATTGGCGGACAACCGGCCGATGCTTTGCGGACAGTCTTTCATAGTGAGCCAGTGATAGTTGCCGTTGGTTTCGCCCACCATCGGCACCGGCAAGAACGGCTTGAGTCGATCATTGGCGCCAATGGGTCCGGCGCCAGGACCGCCGCCGCCATGCGGCGTTGAGAAAGTCTTGTGCAGATTCATGTGAATCACGTCGAAACCCATATCACCGGGTTTGACCTTTCCAAGGATGGCGTTGAGGTTGGCACCGTCGTAATACAACAGGCCACCGGCGTCATGGACAATTTTGGCCAGCTCCTCGATGTCCTTTTCAAACACACCCAGCGTTGACGGATTGGTCAGCATCAGGCCAGCGGTTTGTGGGCCGACCGCTGCCTTCAGTGCCTCGATGTCGACATCGCCTTCATCATCCGTAGGAATTTCCTTAACCTTGTAACCGCACATCACGGCGGTAGCAGGATTGGTACCGTGTGCGGCATCGGGCACCAGGATCTCGGTCCGCGCGGTGTCGTTACGTGAATCGTGATAGGCACGAATCATGGCAACGCCGGCAAACTCGCCCTGGGCACCGGCAAGCGGTGTCAACGATACCGCCTTCATGCCGGTGACATCTTTAAGAATTTCCTGCAGGTCATAAAGACATGCCAATACGCCTTGCCCGGTCGACTCCGGTGCGCGCGGGTGGCGTGCGAGAAAACCGAGCCGCATCGCCAGGGTGTTGGAGGCACGCGGGTTGTACTTCATGGTGCACGAACCCAACGGATAGAAGTTGGTATCGATGGAAAAGTTTTTCTGCGACAGGCGTGTGTAGTGACGCACGACCTGCATCTCGGAGGCTTGTGGTAAAGGCGCGCTTTGCTTGCGCAGAAACTTCGCCGGGATATCCTTGATCTCCGCTCGCGACAGTGGGGCCTGTGACGGGTTGGTTCGACCTTCACGAGAAATTTCAAATATCAGCACGTTAAAATACCTTCAACTAATAGAATTGATCGAGCCGTCATTTGCTGACTGCGCGCTCAAGATGGGTGCAATAAAGCTGCATGTCGTCTTCGGTACGGGTTTCGGTGGCGCAAACCAGCAGCGCCTCACCCAGCTCCGGATAATCCTCGTTGAGCTGATAGCCGGCAATGACGCCCTGTGCCTCCAGTGCGCTAACCACATCGGCAACTGGTACGCTGAGCTTCAACACCGTCTCGTGGAAGATCGGCCGATCGAATACCGTTTCGACGCCATCGATTTCGGTTAATACCTCAATCAAACGGGTGGTGTTGGCATGACAGGCGGCAGCGACCCGCTCCAGTCCTTCACGCCCCAATAGCGCCATGTGAATGGTCGCCGCAGTGGCCAACAATCCCTGGTTGGTACATATATTTGATGTCGCCTTGGATCGGCGAATGTGTTGTTCGCGCGCCTGCAGGGTTAACGTGAAGCCCGGTTTACCATCCAGGTCCACGGTACGGCCGATAATGCGCCCGGGCATCTGCCGAACAATTTTTTCCTTGCACGCCATAAAACCGACATAAGGACCGCCGGACGATAACGGTGCGCCCAACGGCTGGCCTTCGCCCACCGCGATATCCGCGCCGATTTCGCCCCATTCTCCCGGAGGCGTTAACAGGGCCAGTGCCACCGGATTGACCAGGCCGATGGCCAGCGCGCCTTGCGCATGTGCCCAGTCAGTCAGCTCATCCACCTCTTCGAGCACACCAAAGAAGTTGGGTTGTGGAATCACCAGTGCAGCGATGTCGCTGCCTTCATACTGCTTGAGGCTGGCAGGATCGATATGCCCGCCCTGCGGGTCGTACGGCAATTCAATCAGCTCGATGTTCTGATGCCTGACGATGGCCTCGACCACCTTGCGGTAGTCCGGGTGTACGGTCGTCGGCATCAGGATTCGGCGTGCCTTTTTGTGGCTGCGAACTGCCATGAGCACTGCCTCTGCCAGTGCCGATGCACCTTCGTACAATGATGCATTGGCTACATCCATTCCGGTCAGGCCGGCGATCATGCTCTGGAATTCGTAGATCACCTGCAACGTGCCCTGACTGGCCTCGGCCTGATACGGGGTATAGGCAGAGTAGAATTCACCGCGCGTGGTCAACTCCCAGACCGCGGCTGGAATGTGATGCTCATAGGCACCGGCACCAATGAAGTTGATATAGCGGCCGTCTTTCTCTGCGCGTGCCGTCATCAGACGGCCCAGTTCCATCTCGCTCATCGCGGTCGGCACCTGTGTCAGTTTGCCGTTGCGCAAGTCAGCAGGGATCTCGTCAAACAGGTCATTGGTATCATTGACGCCGATGGCCTTGAGCATGTCGGCGAGATCTTTTTCGGTATGAGGAATAAAAGGCATCGTGTATCTGTTTCCGTCTAGTCCTCGGAGGCGACCAGTTCTTCGTAGGCATTGGCATCCATCAGCGCATCGACTTCGGCGCCGTCAGATGGATTCATCCTGAAGATCCAGCCTTCACCATAAGGATCACTGTTAATGGTTTCCGGTGCGTCGGCAAGCGCGTCGTTGACCTCCAGCACTTCTCCACCAATCGGCGCATAAACATCCGAAGCTGCCTTGACCGACTCGACTACCGCGCAGTCGTCACCCTGGTTCAGCGATGCACCACTTTCCGGAAGCTCGACATAAACCATGTCACCCATCAGGTCCTGGGCATGCTCGGTAATACCTATGGTTACCGACCCGTCATCATTGATACGTACCCACTCATGGGATTTGCTGTACTTAAGTTCACCTGGAATATTGCTCATACCCTCATACCTCAGTGTTATATGTTTTCTTAAAGACAACTCTTTCCATTTCGAACAAACGGATACTTGACCACTTTTGCCGGTACTGCCTTGCCGCGTATATCGACATCAACCATGTCGCCGGTACCGGCCGGTACTCTCGCCAACGCGATCGACTGGCCAAGCGTGGGTGAAAACGAACCACTGGTAATCTCACCTTCGCCCTGTTCACAAATGACTTTCTGATGCGCGCGCAGCACGCCCTTGCCCTGCAGCACGAGTCCCACCAGTTTGCGTGGGACGTTTCCTTTTTGTTTCTCCAGCGCCGCACGACCGATGAAATCGCGATCGGCCGGTTCCCATGCCACGGTCCAGGCAAGCCCCGACTCAAGCGGCGTGGTGGTTTCGTCCATGTCACTGCCGTAGAGATTCATGCCGGCCTCCAGCCGCAGGGTATCGCGCGCGCCGAGACCGATCGGTGCCACACCGGCTTCCAGTAACATCTGCCAGGTAAACGGTGCGGCCTTGGCAGGTATGATGATCTCAAAGCCGTCTTCACCGGTATAGCCGGTGCTGGCAATCATGAGTTCACCGATCAGCACTGCGTGAAACGGCTTCAGCTCACGGGTGGCCTCGCGAATGTCTTCGCCCATTGCTGCGTAGACTTTCTCCCGCGCATTGGGTCCCTGCACTGCAATCATTGCAAGATCGCCGCGCTCAGTAACGGTGACGTCGTCCATAGCTTCCGCCTGTGACTGCAGCCAGGCGAGATCTTTTTCGCGGGTAGCGGCATTGACCACCAGCCGGAACCAGTCGTCGTCGAGATAATAGATAATAAGATCATCAATGACGCCGCCGCTTTCATTGAGCATGCAGGTATAGAGCGCCTTGCCTTTGATCTTGAGTTTGCCGACGTCATTGGCGACCAGCCGGGAAAGGAAGTCGCGCACGTTGGCGCCCTTAATATCGACTACTGTCATATGTGAGACATCAAACATACCGGCATCAGTTCGCACCTGCTTGTGTTCTTCCAGCTGTGAGCCGTAATGCAACGGCATGTCCCAGCCGCCGAAATCAACCATCTTGGCGTTGGACTCGATATGCTTTTCGTAAAGGGGGGTTTGTTTTGCCATTATTCGCTTCCTGCCAATTCCTGCTGTATTTCTTCCGCGTGATAGGAAGAACGGACCAGCGGGCCAGACTTGACCCACTCGAATCCAAGACTGCGTGCGACGTCGTCGTAATAATCAAACGCATCGGGAGATATGTATTCCACCACTGGCAGGTGCTTGATGGTCGGGCGCAGATACTGACCGATGCTGACGCGACTGACACCGGCATTCCGCAGGTCTGTCAGCACATCAACGACTTCCTGCTGCTGCTCGCCCAGACCCAGCATGATGGCGGACTTGGTTTCAACACCCTCACTTTTCGCAGCGAGCTCCAGCAACCGCAGGCTACGTGAATACTTCGACCCTTTGCGCGCAACGCGATAAAGGCTGGGCACGGTTTCCACGTTGTGACCCCAGACCAGTGATGGCCAGTTCGCACCGGCGAAGGGTAGAGACGCGAGCGTTTGTTGTATGTGGTCAATACTGTATTGCTGATAGCCCTGAAAATCCGGGGTGAGAAACTCGACACCAATAGCGGAGTCCAGTGTGCGCAAGGCACGCAGTGTCTCGCTAAAAATACTGACGCCCTTGTCGGCCAAATCATCCCGATTGACTGACGTCAGCACAACGTAACGCAGCCCCAGTTGTTCGACCGCTTCGGCGATACGACGCGGCTCATCCTGGTCGACGGCGAGGGGCCGGCCGGTTTTTACCGAACAAAAGCCGCAGGCACGGGTGCAGGTATCGCCCAGCAACATAAAGGTGGCGGTGCCACGACTCCAGCACTCCCCCCGGTTCGGACAACGCGCTTCCTCGCACACGGTATGCAGATTGTTACCGGCAACACTGGCAAGCGTGGCGCCGTAGTGCGCACCATCGCCCAGTTGCTGGCGTATCCAGATTGGCATGCGCGATACATTGCGTCCGGGTTCGGTTTGGGTCTCACCGGAATTCAACATGGTTTCGTCGGCTCTTGTTTGTTCAAAAAAAAGGGCGATGGACACTACTGTCCATCGCCCCTCTGTCCTTGCACCTGAGAGCTTTAGCCCCTTCGGTGGGTGGTCATTCGCCACCGCTCTCCAGAGTCGACATAGGTTCTCGGTCCGTTTGCCTGAGCGTTTCCGGGCGGTTGCGCCTTCGGCGCCCTGCTTGCGACTGCACTTGCTGTCGCCGCAGAGTCTCTCCCGCGAACCCTGAATCGAGGGCTGACTATACTCTGGGCCCAAAGTGAATCCAAGCAACGAAACATGGAAAATCGAGCCACTGTTTAAGAGGTAACTTTAGCTTGCCGGCGTTATGCATTGAGCAGCAATACGCTTTTATGCCCACCTGCTATTTGAGCGACGTACCAGCATCACCACCGGAATCAATCCGGCCAGCACCAGTGTCAGTGCAGGCAATGCCGCGCGCTCCCATTCACCCTCAGCAGTCATCTCGAATATACGTGTCGCCAGGGTGTCCCATCCAAACGGGCGCAGCAACAAGGTGGCCGGCATTTCTTTCATGACTTCAACAAACACCAGCAGAGCAGCGCTGAACATACCGGCGCGCAGCATCGGGATCGATACCCGCCACAGAATCTGCCAGTTGCTCGCACCCAGAGAACGTGCTGCCTGTAACAGTGACGGCTTGATGCGTTCAAACGCGCTGTCCACCGGACCATACGCCACTGCCATGAAACGCACGACGTAGGCGAGCAGCAACGCGAGCAGCGAGCCGGTCAGCACCTGGGTAAGCTTCACATCAAACACTGCCAGCGCGGTATTACTGATTTGCTGATCGAGCCAGACAAACGACAACATGATGCCGACGGCCAGCACCGAACCAGGCAACGCATAGCCCAGCGTGGCAAAGCGAATCGCTGCGCGGGTCAGGTGTTCCGGACGTAATCGATAGGTGTAGGCCAGCAACACCGCGGCAAAGGCGGTCAGGCCGGCCGCCAGCGTGCCGAGAAAAAGCGTATTAAAAAAGAAGCGGAAGTAGCGCATATCGAGATCAGACAAGGCTGACTCCCAGGCCCACATTGCCAGCTTGGCAACCGGGATGATAAAAGCCACCAGCATGACGATACCGGCGGTCAGGCTGGCACCGGCCGCACGCCAGCCAATCAAGTGAAACCGTGGCTCGTTGACGAGCTTGCCGGTGACTTCATAACGAGCACGACCACGCATCTGTTTTTCCACGACCAGCGCTACGGCAACAAACAGCAACAGCAGGGATGCCAGCTGCGCTGCAGCTGCCAGATCGAAAAAACCGAACCATGCCTTGTAGATAGCGGTGGTGAATGTGTCGTAATTGAAAATGGAAACCGCACCGAAGTCGGCGAGCGTCTCCATCAATGCCAGCGCGATGCCGGCAGCGATCGCAGGCCGGGCCATCGGTAGTGAGATGCGCAGGAATGATGCCCACGGACTCAACCCCAACACCCGGCCGGTATCAAGCACATTGCGCCCCTGACCCATGAATGCAGTGCGGGCAAGCATGTAGACATAGGGATAAAACGCCAGTGTCATGACAAGAATGACCCCGCCTTCGGAACGTACCGACGGAAACCAGCTGCTACTGCCAAACCAGTCCCGCATGGTGCCCTGCACCGGTCCGCTGTAATCAAACAGGCCGACAACAACGAAGGCGAGCACGTATGCGGGTATCGCCAGTGGCAACATGAGTGCCCATTCAAAAAAGCGACGCCCCGGAAATTCACACATGGTCGTGAGCCACGCCAGCCCCACCCCCAGCAGGAATACTCCGCTGCCAACACCCAGGATCAGCACGAGGGTGTTACGCAATAATCCCGGCAAAACGGTATTGACCAGATGCGGCCAGGTTTCGGTAGCGGGCCCCAACCAGGCGGCGAATACGATCAATATAGGAGCGGCGACAATCGCGGCAATCGCCAGACTGGCCAGCCGCCATGGCCACACCCCGACATCGAGTGAGCCGGAGATTCCCAGTTCCGGCCTGGTGTTACGATGACTTGCGCTTGAACTCATTCGGCACTAGCGATATCCGGTGCGATCCATCAGCATGACCGCGCTCGACTGCAACTTGCCGGCATTGGAAACATTTAACGTGTCCTGTTTAAAACTTCCCCAGGAAGCAACGAGGGGATCAGGCTTCACCTGTGGATTGGCCGGATACTCCATATTGCTTTCGGCCAGAATTTTTTGTGCCGGAGGAGTTGAAAGCCATTCCAGAAATTTCACCGCGCTATCACGGTGTTTCGCGTAGCGTGTGACACCGGCACCGGAAACGTTTACGTGCACGCCGCTGGTCTCCTGGTTCGGCCAGAACAGGGCGACATCAAGGTTCGGCTGCTTTTTCTTCAGTCGACCATAATAATAAGTATTGACGATACCCACGTCGCATTGCCCGGCCTCAATCGCCTGCATCAGCGAGGTATCGTTGGAAAAGACATCGGTAGCGAGATTTGCCACCCAGCCACGAATTACTTCATCGGTTTTCTCTTCGCCCAGTCGCGCGATCATGGTGGCGACCAGTGACTGGTTGTAAACCTTCTTCGACGTGCGCAGGCACAGTCTTTTTTTCCATTTCGCGCTGGCCAGGTCTTCGTAAGTCGACAGCTCCGAAGGCTTCACGCGCACCGTACTGTAAACGATGGTGCGTGCGCGTACTGACAAGCCGAACCACTGATTCCCGGGATCACGTAAATGTGCCGGGATATTTTTTGACAGCACCGCCGACTTCACAGGCTGAAGCACACCTTCCTCGGCAGCACGCCAGAGGTTTCCGGCATCCACAGTAATGAGGAGATCGGCCGGAGTATTGGCACCCTCTGCCTTAAGTCGCTGCATCAACGGACCAGCCTTGTCGGTAATGAAGCGGATACTGGTACCGCTGGCCCTGGTATAGGCATCGAACAGTGGACGCACCAGTTGTTCATTGCGTGCCGAGTACACCACCAGTTCGTCGGCCGCCTGTGCCGGGACCAGAAAACCAGTCATCCACACCAACAGGGTCAAAATACTTGTTAACCAGACTTTCATAAGTTCTCCACCGTTAATAATTATTTAGAAACAAATCACCGCGCACGGGCAAATCCCTTACTAATTAATTTCCGAACGACCACGGCTGATTTTCGTTCTCAAACACCAGCTCGGCGTTGCGCCGGATCAATTTCCAGAAAATTCTGGTCGGAAAATCCTTAGTTACCGCTGGAACCCCAACGGTTTGCCGCCTTGTTAACGAGCGGGAGGCGGATTATGCCTGGAAAAATTCTAAATGCAAATAATTCTCATTTGTATATAACCACATGAGTATTACCGTTAATTTCTGAAAATACTGCCTGGTTTTATTTTATCAGGGGAAGAAAAGCAGGGCTTGGCGCGTCTCTTTGAAACCGGCAGGAAATGCGTGTTTTTCGCCTTTTTCCTGGCTGTATAAAAAATAAAAAGCAACTGCGGTGGAATGTGTGTGGGAGGGGAAGGCTGGGTCCACCACAAAGCACTGATACAGGAGAACGAGATATGAACAGTCTACATGGCGTTTTGCGCCTGTTGGTTCTGTCACTGTTGGCACTTTGCTCAACTACCTCGATGGCAAAGGACTTCGTATTTTCCGCCCCGCCTCGCGGCCCGGCAGCAAAGGAGGCAGCTGTCTATCAACCTATTGCCGACTACCTGTCCAGGGCTACCGGTAAAACGATCGTCTACAAACACCCCGACAACTGGCTGAACTATCAAAACCAGATGCAGAAGGGTAATTACGACCTGGTGTTTGATGGCCCGCATTTTATCGGCTGGCGCGTGGACAAGGTGCAACATCAGCCGCTGGCCAAACTCCCGGGCAAGCTCTCGTTTGTGATTTTCGTCAAGAACGACAACCTGACAATCAACCGCGCCGACGACCTCGCCGGACGGACACTCTGTGGTCTGGCGCCGCCAAATCTGGCAACGCTTACCATGTACAACCAGTTTCCCAACCCCATGCGCCAACCGCTGGTGGTAGAGGTAAAAAGTTTCCCGGCGGGCTATCAGCAAGTTATGACGGGGAGATGCACAGCCGGCGTGATGCGCGACAAGATGTTTAACAAGCTGCAAAAACAGCACGGCAATCCTGGTCGCGTCGTCTGGAGAAGCAATGGCACCGCCAATCAGGGTTTCTCCGCCGGCCCGAAATTCTCTAACAGCGACAAAACCCGTATTACCAACAGCCTGCTATCACCAGACGCCAAGCCACACCTGAACAAGTTCTTTGAACGCTTCAGCAAGAAGAAGAAGGTTTTACTGCCAGCCAATACCCAGGAATACGCTGGTCTGGGCATTTTGTTACGAGATGTCTGGGGCTTTGAGCAGTAGTCAGTTACTAAACTCGGCGACGACTGGCGCATGATCCGAGGGCCGCTCCAACTGGCGCGGCCCTTTGTCTATCCAGCTTTTCTGGCAAACGGATGCCATGGTCGGGCTGCATAAAATCAGATCTATTCGCAGACCGTGATTGCGTCGAAACGCAGCTGCGCGGTAATCCCACCAGGAATAGCTTTCCTCGGGTTGCTCGAACTGCCGAAAGACATCCACCAGGCCGAGATCCATCAATTCCCGCAACGCCGCGCGCTCGGCATCACTCACCAGCACCGAACCACGCCAACCCTCCGGGTCATAGACATCGCGGTCTTCAGGCGCAACATTGAAGTCGCCGAGCAACAGCAATCGCTCCGACAGTTTTAGCTCGCCTTGTAGCAAGGACTTCAGTCCGGTGAACCAGCCCAGTTTGTAGGCATATTTTTCCGAGCCGACCTCGCTGCCATTGGGTACATACACGTTGACTACCCGCACGCCGTCATAACTCGCCACCAGCACACGCTTCTGCTCGTTATCGATGGTAGCGATCTCGCGGATGATGTTCTCGGGCGGCCTGCGCGAAACCATGGCAACACCGTTGTAGGTTCGCTGGCCACTGGCGATGGCCTCGTAACCGGCCTC
>JAJDNE010000052.1 GCA_022340825.1 Acidiferrobacterales bacterium
TGAAGCCACCAAAGAAAGGAATAAAGGTGGAAACGGCGAAATGTGATATTTCGTTATGAATAAAACCAATGGGGTCAGACTCGATTGTAATCTTGCCGATAAGGGCGTTTATATTGTAGAAAATAGTTGAGGGTAGTTATATAACCTATTGATTATAATACTTTAAGTAATCCTATTATTTTGCCCTAATCAGCGCCACCGCCTCTACCGCGATCCCCTCTTCCCTGCCAATAAAACCGAGCTTCTCGGTGGTCGTCGCCTTAACATTCACCTGGCTTTGCTCGACACACAGATCGTCGGCGAGGTATTCGACCATCTTAGGAATGAAGCCCGCCAGTTTCGGTGCCTGGGCGATGATGGTGGCATCGACATTGCCAACGCCATAGCCATTGTCTTCCAGCATCTCGCGCACATGGCGTAGCAGGATGCGGCTGTCGATGTTCTTGAATTGCGCATCGGCATCGGGGAAGTGCCTGCCAATATCTCCCAATGCCGCAGCACCTAGCAGTGCATCGCAGATTGCGTGAATCAACACATCGGCATCGGAGTGTCCCTGCAAACCTTTGTGATGCGGAATCTTGACGCCACCCAGAATGAGATCGCGCCCTTCTACCAGCGCATGCACATCGTAGCCGTGGCCAACGCGGATCACGATTTCATTTCCTTGGTTTGTTGAGACAGATAGAGTTCGGCCAGCTCAAGATCAGCCGGGTAAGTAATTTTTATATTGTCTGGATGGCCTTCTACGCAACGGGGCATGGCGCCGATGTGCTCCATGGCCGATGCCTCGTCAGTAATGGTTGCTTCTTCCAGCAATGCGCGGTCCAGCGCCCGGGCAAGATCAGCAAGCGGAAACAGCTGCGGCGTTAACGCGCGCCAGAGTCCAGTGCGATCGATGGTCTTGTCGATACGCCCGTCTTCCCTGGTGAGCTTTACCGTATCGGTAATGGGCAACGCCAGGATGCCGCCATCGTCAGTATCGGTGACCTCATCAATCAGTTTCTGTATGTCTTCATGTCGTACACATGGCCGTGCGGCATCATGCACCAGGACCCAGTCACCGTCTTCGGCTATCTCACTTAATGCTTTCAAGCCATTCACCACGGTATTGGCACGCTCTGCCCCACCAATGTAACCGCTGATCTCGACCGGAAGGTCTTTCAATGAATCCGCGACGTGCGGCCACTGGGTATCATCTTTCGATAAACCCACGAACACTCCTTTGATAGCGGGAAAACTCGCAAGCCGCTCAAGTGTGACAGCGAGTACGGTCTTGCCTTGCAGTGGGAGATATTGCTTGGGCGCGGATGAACCCATGCGGTTGCCGGCTCCGGCGGCGGGAACGATTGCCCAGATACCCGTGGTCGACATATCTATTTATCAGCGCGCCTGGTTCGTGACAGCGCTTTGTATAACACAAATCGCGTTAAGCGACTTCCTTGCTCTCTGCGTTCTTGGAAACGAGCTTTACGATCTCTTCGTAGGCGGCATCCGGGGTAATGCCTTTTACCGCAGCCAACTCGTGAGACAAATAGGTGGAAGCGGTTTCCAGCAACATCGACTCTTCGAATGACAGGCCGGACTGGATTT
Organism: Acidiferrobacterales bacterium; assembly: GCA_022340825.1. Classification (GTDB taxonomy): domain Bacteria; phylum Pseudomonadota; class Gammaproteobacteria; order Acidiferrobacterales; family JAJDNE01; genus JAJDNE01. Next base: position 1,591 of record JAJDNE010000052.1, read on the forward strand.
TCCAGGTCAGCAGGTCGCGCACGACTTCGGCCAATTCGATGCTGGTGCTACCGTTAATGCGGCGCTCCAGGTCCTTGCAGCGTTCGGTCCAGTTGCCGCCGGTGACACGGCGGGCACACTCGCCTTCAAGCGTACGGGAAAGTTCTTTGAGTTTTCGGGTAGAAAGCAGTGGGCGAATACCGCTACGGGCGACATTGGCCTGGGGAACCTTGACCACCATGCCGGATTCCTTGATGCGGATGACATAGCAGGGATCGATCGTGCCAGCGATATAGACGTCTTCGACGGTTTCGATCTTGCCGACACCGGCGGACGGGTAAAAAACAGAATCACCGACCTCTAATTTGGCCTTTTTGGACATGGGGCCCTCTCCTTGTCTGGTGTTTGTTGTTGAAAGTGACCTGAGTGCGGGGTCTTTCTTTCAATTTGGTTTAGATTATGCCCGTAACCCCTCGTAATGGCAACAGTTTCCATTTTTCCACACCGCTCCATTAGCTGGGTTACAATACGCGCCATTTTTTTCGGAAGACATGACTTTGCCCGCTTCACACGGCGCCAAATCCGCCAAATCCCGGTCCCCGTTTTCTCCACAGATGCCTGCCCACAAGGGGGCTCACGGCGTCTGGGGCCGCTTGTATGGCAGCGCCCGTGGACTCGCTATTACCGAGGCAGCCAAGGCGCATCCGGGACCGGTTTTGGTCGTCATGCCTGATGTCCGCACCAGCTACCAGATGCTCGAGGAAATCCGCTTTTACGCCCGCAATTCGGGGCTCCCGATCCTGATTTTTCCGGACTGGGAAAGCCTGCCTTACGACGCATTTTCGCCGCACCAGGATATTGTCTCCCGGCGCCTGCAGACGCTGTATCAGTTACCGGGGCTAGAACACGGCATCGTCATCACAACCGTCACCACAGTGATGCACAAACTGTGCCCACCCGAGTTCGTGCAGGGCCACAGCTTCATGTTGCGCACCGGGGATACCCTGGAAATCGGCCAGTTTCGGGAACAATTGGCCCATTCCGGTTACCAGAATGTGAGCCAGGTGATGGAACCGGGTGAATTCGCCATTCGTGGGGGAATTGTCGATCTCTACCCCATGGGCAGCGCGACACCCTACCGTATCGACCTGTTTGGCGAGGAAGTTGAGTCCATCCGTACCTTCGACCCCGAGACCCAGCGCTCGCAGGAGAAACTGGAGCAAATCCAGCTGTTGCCGGCACGTGAATACCCTATGACCGAGGCGGCAATCCAGAAGTTCCGCCAGGCCTTCCGGGCGCGGTTTGCCGGAGATCCGCAAAAGAGCTCGATTTATCGTGATGTGAGCAACGGCATCGCCCCATCCGGTGCGGAATACTACCTGCCGCTGTATTTCGACCAGCTGGCATCATTTTTCGACTACCTGCCGGATTCGGCCTTGTGCGTCTACGACGACGCCATATTTGCTACCGCCGAGACCTTTAGCCGCGAAACCAGCGAGCGCTATGAGCAGCTTCGTTTTGACACCGAGCGCCCCATCGTGGTGCCCGCTGACCTGTTTCTGCCCCCTACTGAGATCTCAGCAGCGCTGGAGGCCCTTGAAGGCGTGCACCTGCTGCCTTTCAGTGATGACGATACGCTGGCAAAAACGGGTACAGAGGTGACCTTGTACAACACCGAAGTCCCTCCACGGCTGCCGGTCGACCGACGCAGCGACAGTCCTTACGCCAAGCTCAACAGCTATATCGACAAGTTTTCCGGACGTGTATTGCTGGCCGCCTCCAGCCCTGGCCGCCGGGAAACCTTGCGCGCCCTGTTGCGTGAACATCGCATGCCGTCAACGGATGCCACTGGCTGGGATGAGTTCCTCGCGCACGATGACCACTTGATGCTGACCGTAGCCGATATCGATCGGGGTATGGTCTTGAGCGATCCAGCGCTTAGCATCATCACCGAGGCCCAGCTCTACGGTGAGCGCGCGGCGCAACAGCGTCGGCGTACCAGCGGGCGCGAAACCGATACCATTATCCGCAGCCTCGAAGAGCTCAAACTGGGTGACCCGGTAGTACATGAGGACCACGGCGTGGGGCGCTATCGTGGCCTGCAGACGCTTGATGTCGGCGACGGACCTACCGAATTCCTGACACTCGAATATGCCGGCGGCGACAAAATCTACCTACCGGTAGTGTCGCTGCATTTCATCAGTCGCTATACCGCCACGCACCCGGAAAACGCGCCATTGCACAAGCTCGGTGGCGATGCCTGGGAAAAGGCCAAGAAGCGTGCACAGAAAAAGGCACATGACGCCGCGGTTGAACTGCTGGAAGTACAGGCACTGCGCGATGCCCGCGAGGGCTTCACCTTCCCCGAGCCTGATGAACAGTACACCGCCTTTGCCGAGGCCTTCCCGTTTGAAGAAACGCCGGATCAGGAGCGTGCCATCAGTGAACTGATTGGCGACATGACCACGAAAAAACCCATGGATCGCCTGGTTTGCGGTGACGTCGGCTTCGGCAAGACCGAGGTCGCCATGCGCGCCGCCTTCGTCGCAGCCCACGGCGGCAAGCAGGTGGCAATACTGGCGCCCACAACACTGCTGGCTCAACAGCACTACCAGAATTTTATCGACCGGTTCGCTGACCTGCCGGTACGCATCGAGCTGATGTCGCGCTTCCGCAGCAAAAAGGAACAGGACGTCACGCTGTCGCACCTGGCCGACGGAACCGTTGATATTGTTGTCGGCACCCATCGGCTGCTGCAGGAAGACATCAAGTTTAAAGACCTGGGCCTGATCGTGATCGACGAAGAACATCGGTTCGGCGTGCGCCAGAAGGAGCGGCTGAAAAAGCTGCGCGCCGATGTCGACATCCTGACGCTCACCGCCACCCCGATTCCACGCACGCTCAACATGGCGATGGCGGGTCTGCGCGATATTTCCATTATCGCGACGCCGCCGCAGGAGCGCATGGCGGTTAAAACCTTCGTGATGGAATGGAACGATAGCCTGATTCGTGAGGCCTGCCTGCGCGAGATCCGTCGAGGCGGCCAGGTGTTTTTCCTGCATAACGAAGTCCGTACCATGGAGAAGGCGCTGAAGGAACTGCAGGACCTGGTCCCCGAGGCCGAGATCCAGATGGCCCACGGGCAAATGCCGGAGCGCGAACTCGAGCAGATCATGCTCGATTTTTATCACCAGCGTTTCAATATCCTGGTGTGTTCCACCATCATTGAGTCGGGCATCGATATTCCCACGGCCAATACCATCGTTATTCAGCGGGCGGACAAGTTTGGTCTGGCACAGCTGCATCAGCTTCGCGGGCGCGTCGGCCGCTCGCATCATCGTGCCTACGCCTACCTGATTGCACCACCTCGTGCCGTGCTGAGTGAAGATGCCAAGAAGCGCCTGACTGCCATTGAGTCACTAGAGGAATTGGGAGTGGGCTTTTCACTAGCCTCGCACGACCTCGAAATTCGCGGTGCCGGTGAACTGCTTGGCGAATCGCAAAGCGGCGAGATCGACGAAGTAGGATTTAGCATGTACTCCGAACTGCTGAATCGCGCGGTGGAATCGTTGAAGCAAGGCAAGGCGATTGATCTTGAGGCTGCGCCGCGCAGCGGTACCGAAATCAATATCCATGTGCCCGCGCTGTTGCCTGCCGACTTCCTGCCGGATATTCATATGCGGCTGGTGCTTTATAAGCGCATTAGTAACGCCAGAACCGACGAGGCATTGGTGGCCTTACGCGAGGAAATGATTGATCGCTTTGGTCTGTTGCCGGAACCGGCAAAGCTGCTGTTTGACATTACGTCACTGCGGAACCTGGCAGACCCACTGGGCATCAAGAAGATAGATGCAGGACCAAAAGGTGCACGCATTGATTTTCATCCAAAGGCACCAATCGATCCGGCCAGTGTGATCGCCCTGCTGCAATCGGAACCAAAGACCTTCCGGCTGGATGGACCCGAACGAATGCGTATTACCAAGGACATGCCGGACGCCGATTCACGCCTGGAAGTGATAGCGACCGTATTAACAGCGCTCAAACCGACGGATTAAACAGACTAGAGATCCGGGAACAGGACTTCCTCAAAGCCGAAGTAACGCATGTCCTGGATACGCATGGGATAAAGGACGCCATCCAGGTGGTCGCACTCGTGCTGCACCACCCGCGCATGAAAATCGGATGCGGTGCGTTCAATAGCCTCGCCCTTTTCGCTCATACCCCGGTATTTGATATGAGTGTAGCGCGGCACCAACCCCCGCATACCCGGAACACTCAGGCAGCCCTCCCAGCCGAGATCAGCGTCTTCGCCAATGGGTTCAATAATCGGGTTGATCAGCACGGTGGTCGGAACCGATTCTGCCTCGGGATAGCGTGGATTGGCCTCAACACCAAAGATCACGACGCGCCGCATTACGCCAATTTGTGGCGCGGCCAGGCCGGCACCACTCTGTGCATGCATGGTATCGAACATATCCGCGATTAAATTGTCCAGATCCGGAGTATTAAACTCCGTCACCGGTTGAGACTCCTGCAGTAGAAGCGGGTCCCCCATTCTTAATACTGGCCGTACTGCCACCTGTTTGCCCTGTCGAATTTGATGATAGAATTACGAATACTATAAAACCAGAAACAACCGAAAACCATCAGGGATTAACGTGATTAAAAAACTCGTCATTGCCGCACTTTTCTTGCTCCCACCCGTCGCAGGTGCAACCACACCACCCATAGAGTCAGCCCCCAGGCAATACGAGATTGAGGTAATGGTGTTTCAGAATATTCGCCCTGAGCTGGAGGGCGGCGAACTCTGGATGAACGAGCGCATCAATCCGGAAATTAAGGATCTGGACAAAGCGATTACGACACCGGCTCCACCAAGAGAAGATTCCGACCTGAGCAAGGCCAAAGAGGTGCTTGAGAAGGACGGCAACTACCGGATTTTGGTTCACAAGCAGTGGATACAGAACGCCGATGCGCCGTCCGATTCGCCGATGATGCGGATGAACACTGAAGACGGCGAACTCGACGGCACCTTCAAATTCTTTATGAGTCGATTCTTGCACGTCGACCTGAACCTGTTGTTCAAAGAACCGGAATCAAAATCCATGTTTCAGGCAGACAATCCGGAAGGCGGTAACATCAGTTTCGAAATTCGCGACCACCGGCGGGTGCGGTCAAACGAAATGTATTATTTCGATCACCCCAAGTTTGGTGCACTGGTGCAGGTTAAGCAGGTGGAAACAGGCGGACGAAAAAATTAGAAAGCAGTCCCTGCCTTAGGCAACGCATATCGGCACACAGGCTTCAATCAGATTCCGTACCTGCTTCATTCCCTTCTTAAGATTGGCGTCGATCTCACTCAGGCTGATCTCGTGATCTGACTTGCCAGCGGCAGGATTAACGACAACTGCAATGGTCGC